>NZ_CAXBVX010000039.1:0-17705 GCF_963979125.1 uncultured Candidatus Puniceispirillum sp. | reverse complement strand
CCCTATCTGGATATTCTGAACAGGGCAAAAACCGAATTTGGGGTGCCATGCGTTGCCTATCAGGTGTCAGGTGAATATGCCATGATCGTAGTGGCAGCCGAAAATGGCTGGCTTGATCATGACCGAAGCATGATGGAAAGCATGACCGCTTTCAAACGCGCAGGCGCGGATGCTGTGATTACCTATTTTGCTCCGCAGATTGCCAAAATTCTGCTTGCAAAAAAATATCTTCACTAGCGCAGATAATCAAAGCCAGCTAACGTCAAAACAATGTAAATTCAACTCTGTTGGACATGTCCCCCCATGTTTGGCAATTCTATCTCCAAAGGGGTTCATCAATGCGTGTTTCAGCTCAAGATATCCGCGATGCGGCAACATTACTTGCCGGTAATGTAATCCGCACGCCAATGGTAGAATCACCATTGTTATCACGCCAACTGGGATGTGAGGTTTTTGTAAAACTCGAATGCCAGCAATATACGTCATCATTCAAGGCACGCGGTGCTTATGTTGCGATGTTTAGCCTTGATAAGGCTCAACGCGAAAAAGGCGTTATAGCCATGTCGGCAGGCAATCACGCCCAAGCGGTTGCGTATCACGCCGAAAGGATGGGGATTCCAGCCGTTATTGTGATGCCGTCACAAACCCCCTTTGCCAAGGTTACGCGCACGCGAAGCTATGGCGCCGAAGTGGTGTTGGAAGGCCGCAACCTAAATGAATGTGAAAATACGGTACAAAAGCTGATTGAAGAACGTGGCTTGACCCTTATTCACCCTTATGACAATACCAAGGTCATGCAAGGTCAAGGCACTGTCGGGCTCGAAATGCTGGAAGACCATCCTGATCTGGATATGCTGGTGGTGCCGATTGGCGGCGGGGGCCTAATGGGCGGCATTTCGATAATAGCGCGTGATATGCGCCCAGATATTAAAATCTATGGTGTTCAGACCGAAGCTTATCCATCAATGAAGCTGGCGGTAGCTGGACAGGATATTGTTTGTGGCGGCGAAACGCTTGCCGAAGGTATTGCAGTCAAAAAACCCGGGGGCGTAACCTTGCCCGTTATCGAAAAGAATGTTGACGATATTCTGTTGGTAAACGAACAACAACTTGAATGGGCTGTTGGTGCGCTGATTGAACAACAACGCGTTGTATCAGAAGGTGCAGGTGCTGCTGGCATTGCGGCGCTATACGCCTATCCAGAGATGTTTGCTGGCAAGAAAGTCGGCGTTGTGATTTGTGGTGGCAATATCGACCCACGTTTATTGGCGTCAATTCTAAACCGAAATATGGCCAGCGATGGCCGCGTAGCGCGTTTGCGTATCGATATTTCGGACGAGCCGGGGATGCTGGCGGCAATTACCGCATCCATCGGACGGTGTGGTGGCAATATCATCGAAATTTATCATCAACGGCTGTTTTTTGATGTTCCTGCCAAACTTGCAAAAATTGATGCGGTTATCGAAACACGTGGCACCGAGCATGTAAAGGAGATCATAGATGATTTACGTCAGGCAAACTTTACAGTTCGCCAGCTTGATGACGCTGATAACAGCTAGCGTTCAATAAAGGGCATTTTGTCGGTTAATGCGCTAAACCACCATATGTTACTTGATCTTTGCCGATATTAATTGGCACATTATATTATGGATCAGGATAAGCGTCTTCATAAACAACCCCCACTTGCTGTTCGTTTGAGCATGCGAAGCGAATGCCCCTATATTGCCGGACGCACCGAACAGCGCGTTGCAGTCGATATTAGCCAGAATCCGGCTTTGCACGATCAAATGGCACGTGCCGGTTTTCGACGTGTCGAAAACTGGGTTTACAAGCCCGCCTGCCCTGGTTGTAATGCCTGTGTTCCGTGGCGTGTCGATACAGCCAATTTCAAAATGAAACGCAATCTGTCTCGAATCTGGCGCATGAATAAAGATTTGAAGCGTCATGTTGCGCCAATCTCGCCAACAGCAGAACATTTCAACCTTTTCAAAAGCTATATTGGCACCCGCCATAGTGATGGCCAAATGGCATCAATGAATCATGATGAGTTTGTCAGCATGATCGAGAACAGTCCTATAGAGTCAGTGTTATTGAATTATATCAACGCTGAAGGGAAATTGATCGGAACGGTGCTGACTGATGTTCAAAATGACGGATTAAGCGCCGTTTACAGCTTTTTTGATCCTGCCGAAACAAAGAGATCACTTGGCACCTATATGATTATGGACATGATTAATTTTGCCAAGGAGCTTGGATTGCCATGGCTTTATCTTGGCTATTATGTCGAAGATAGCAGCAAGATGTACTATAAAGCCCGCTTTCAACCAGCCAGTGTTTTCATTGACGGCCAGTGGCGCAGTTATGTATCGCCGAACAAGTCGTAAATTCAAAGACTGACATTTATCTTGAAAAATTTATCTTAGGTAAATTTTGCCGGACGTGGAAATCCAGTTGGTGGCAATTTACCAGCACCTGCCCTTTTGGCAATCCAGTTGCTCATATCCGTTTCGGTACGGGTGCGTCCGCCACCTGCTTGCCAACTCAAGCCTTTGTCACTGTGATAAACAGTTACATCCGCAAGACCACCATCTTTGAAACGTTGAAGAATGACACCACGCCCACGTGTCATTTCGGGCAATTCGCTGATCGGGAATGTCAGCAATTTGCGGTTCACACCAACCGACGCAACCATATCGCCATCCACCATACAACATGCAACAGCGCGCGCATCACCAGGCAGATTCAATATCTGTTTACCGCTTCGTGTTTGTGCGATAGCTGATTGTGTATCAACAATCAAACCATGACCCGTGCTGGCGGCTACAAGCATTTTGCCAGGTACACCACGTAGCAATGTGATGATTTCTATATCGGCCGGCAAGTCAGTCAACAGGCTTATGGGTTCACCGAAGCCGCGCCCCCGTGGCAAACGATCACCAGCCAATGTGTAAAAGCGACCATTATCGGCAAAAAGCAAAATTTTGTCGGTGGTTTCGGCATGCAGAACCAATCCAGGCCCGTCACCTTCTTTAAATTTGAATTCGCTATCAAGTTCCTGATGGCCTTTCATAGCGCGTAACCACCCTTTAGCCGAGCAGATGATGGTGATTGGTTCACGTTCGACCAAAATTTCAGTCGGATCATAATCAATCTCAGGCACGTCAGCCAATGTTGTCCGACGGTTGTCCTGCTTGGCAAAAATATCTTTCATTTCCCTGATTTCAGTAGATATTTTTTTCCATTGCTGATCTTCATCCGCCAGCAGGCTTTGTAGATCAGCCTGTTCGGCAACCAGATTATCCCGTTCAGTGCGCAATGCCATTTCTTCTAGCCGCCGCAAAGAGCGCAAGCGCATATCAAGTATCGCATTGGCCTGTATTTCGGTCAGGTCAAACCGCGCAATCAGGGCATCGCGAGGATGTTCAGACTCACGGATGATCGCGATGACCTCGTCAAGATTTAAATAGACAATTAAATAGCCTTCAAGCACCTCAAGGCGATGCGCAATCTTGCCAAGGCGGAAATGGGCGCGACGTTGCAAGACAACCTGACGATGCGCCAGCCATGCATTCAAAGCCCCACGCAAATCCATGACGCTAGGACGACCCGTTGCATCAAGCACATTCAGATTCAACGGAACACGGGTTTCAAGGTCAGATAGCTTGAACAGGCTTTCCATCACAATTTCTGGCTCAAGTCGGCGTGATTTTGGTTCCAGCACAATACGCAAATCTTCGGCAGACTCATCACGGATGTCTGCTAGAACAGAAAGTTTCTTTGCATTGAGCATTTCTGCAAGACGTTCGATAAGACGTGATTTTTGAACTTGGTACGGAATTTCGGTAACAACAATCTGCCAGCCGCCGCCCTTTTCTTTTTCGATTTCCCAGCGCGCCCGTACGCGAAACCCTCCCCGTCCAGTTGCATAAGCATCACGGATTGAGTCAGCTGGTTCAACCAGCAAACCACCTGTAGGAAAATCGGGTCCTTTGACAAATTGCATCAAAGTATCAATAGAGGCGTTAGGATGTTTAATCAGATGAAGTGACGCATCAGCTAGTTCAATGACATTATGCGGCGGGATCGATGTCGCCATCCCAACAGCAATTCCCTGAGCGCCATTGGCAAGAAGGTTTGGAAAACCCGCAGGCAGTAAAACAGGTTCTTCAGACTCGCCATCATAGGTTGGGCGAAAATCAACCGAATCTTCGTCGATACCATCAAGTAAAAGCCTGGCAACTTCGGTCATGCGCGCTTCGGTATAACGCATGGCAGCTGCGTTATCACCGTCGATATTACCAAAATTACCTTGCCCATCAACAAGCCGGTATCGCATGGCAAACTCCTGAGCCAAGCGCACCATTGCGTCATAGATAGCTGCGTCACCATGGGGGTGGAATTTACCCATCACATCACCAACGACACGGGCGGATTTTTTGAATCCCTGCCCCGGATCAAGCTTTAGCTGGCGCATAGCAAAAAGCAGACGCCGATGCACTGGCTTTAGTCCATCACGTACATCAGGCAAAGACCGAGACGTAATCGTGGATAAGGCATAAGCCAGATAGCGTTCGCTTAAGGCATCAGAAAAGCTGGTCTGGTCAATATGCTCGCCAGGATTGGTAAATGTATCATTCGCCATGATGTGCCTTGTTACGTTTGATTATAGTCATTGCGTTTGTTCTGTATGAGCGATCTGGTTATAACGGTTTAGAACCATATCGGCTAGCCGTCTCCGCTGGATTGGCAAATTCTGATTATGCGCCGCAAAGACACGTTTCTCAAGAAAATGTCCTGTTAAATTCAGACCTGAGACATGGTCGGATGCAACATTTGTAATCCCGCCCAGAAAGACCGGCAATGTCAGCATCCTTTGGGCGTAATCACCAGCCTGATCCAAAGCGATAGCACATCCCGATTTTGGACTTACATAGGCAAGTTTGTCATGTGCACCACTGGCCGCACACCGCGTTAAATCAAGCTGGTAGCCTGCCGCATTCAACAGACCAAGTTCCCACCGGACATAACCTTCGATCCAGCGATTATCCGGATCGTCCAGACACATCAGATCAAACAAGGCATTCGTACCATCATATAAGGCATGCTGCGCCTCGCGTTCAGGCAAAGTCCCATCAAGCAAAGCACAAGCCGACGCAATGCCCGCAAGCCGCAAGGCATCATCAAGCATCAAAGCCGGAATAGCATGAATTAATTCAATCTGCATCTGTCCAAGCTGGTCAACAAGCCGCGCACGCCAATTGACCCGCACACGATTGCCAGGCTGTAATATTCCGCGCATTTTTGATGACGTACCACCACGAACAAGACCAGCATGGCGACCATTTTCGGCTGTCAGCACAATAACGACAGCACTGCCCTCACCATGTGGCTTTACTGAAATAATGACAGCATCGGCAACCCATTCAGGCATTGTAATCCAAATCCCACAAAGAATAGCGTGCCGAATCATCCATCCAGTCTTTTCGATATTTCACATGTGAAAACACATGGACGCGTCTTTCAAGCGCGTCTTCAAGATCACGCCGCGCGGCAGAGCCAATACGCTTTATCGTTTGTCCCTGTTTGCCAAGAATAATGCCGCGATGACCTTCGCGCGCGACGTAAATTGATAAATGCACCTCGGCGCTTCCATCTTCGCGTTCTTCCCAGCTTTCGGTTTCCACCGTCAATTGATAAGGCAATTCCTGATGCAAATTCAAAAACAGCTTTTCGCGCATGATTTCAGCCGCCAGAAGCCGCAAGGGCATATCGGACAGATCATCAGGGTCAAACAGATAGGGGCTGGCAGGCATACGACCTGCCAGCCATGATTTTAGATCATCAATGCCATTTCCCGTTTCCGCAGAAACCATGAAAATACGCTCAAAATCATAAAGCTTGGACATCTCGTCAGCGCGCTCAAGCAAGCGTTCTTGGGGAGGAAGGTCAATCTTGTTCAGAACCAACGATGCCTTACGGCCAGATTTTTTTAGCTTCTCGATAATGTTGAGCGTGTCCTGGTCAATGACCCGGCGGGCGCAATCATGCAACATCAACAGCACATCACCATCTTCGGCGCCTTGCCATGCGGCCTGTACCATCGCCCGATCAAGCCGCCGCTTTGGTGTAAAAATGCCAGGTGTATCAACAAAGATAATCTGCGCTGTGTCCTGCATAGCAATACCACGGATACGGCTACGGGTGGTCTGCACCTTTGGCGTTACGATTGACACCTTTTGACCGACCATAGCATTCATCAATGTTGATTTACCCGCATTCGGCGCACCGATAAGAGCTACAAAGCCTGCTTTGGTCGTCGCTTCATCGGCCATCATTTGATCTCTTTCTTGGTCATATGCGCAATCATAAGCGCAGCGGCTTTTTGTTCAGCCACTTTACGGTTGGAAGCACTGGCAACGGCTGTTTTATAACCGTCAACAGATACTTCATATGTCATTTCAGGCGCATGATCTGGCCCAGATTTTGAAACCAGCACATAAGTTGGCAAGGCAAGCCCTTGTTTCATGACCAATTCCTGCAAACTTGATTTGGCATCCTTGTCAATGCCTGCCGGTTCGGCTGTATCAAGTGCCCAATATTCAATTATAAAGGCACGCGCCACCTCAAAACCACCATCAAGATAATGCGCCGCGATCAGACTTTCTACCGCATCAGCAAGAACCGACTCATTCTCGGCAAGCGCCATACCATTTTGCACCGAAATAAAACTGGCAAGATCAAGTTTCAAACCAACTTCGACAAGCTTTGACTGACGGGCATACGCATGAAGCCGCAACGATAATTTGCCTTCATTCTCATCAGGGCAATGGGTAAAGAAAAAATCAGCCAGAACCAGACCCAAGACACGGTCACCCAGAAATTCAAGCCGTTCGTTACTTTTTACTGGCCCCGCAAAACTGGCATGCGTTAACGCGCGGACAAGCATTGATTGATCGGTAAATTTATGGTCTAGCCTATCGGCAAGTGGTTTCAGATCAACAGAGTTCATCAAATGATTGTATCACCAAGTCGGCCATAGCGAATAGCAAATGGCCATTTCCAAAATTCCCAGATACGGGCGCTACTATCATGGCTGTAAAACAGGATTTGCGCCTTACCAATGAGGTTTTCGGCGGGTACCATTCCAACCGAAGATGTCCGACTGTCACGCGAGTTGTCACGGTTATCGCCCATCATGAAATAATGATCCGCAAGAACGGTAAATTCAACCGTGTTGTCAAGGCTGTCATTATCAGAACGTTCCTGAATGAAATGTTTTGTGCCATTCGGGAATGATTCTTCATAGACCTTGAAATCAACCACAGATGTGGCACTGCGCGCAGTTGACTTACCAAGATAGGTGCGTTTGACCTGTACACCATTGATATGCAGGATTCCGTCTTTGACCTGAACACGATCACCTGGCAAACCAACAACACGCTTGATAAAGGCTATCGAAACATCAGTCGGCTGGCGAAACACAACAACATCACCGCGCTCTGGCGTGTCTTCGGCGATACGTCCCTCAAAAGGCAGAATCCCAAAAGGGAAAGAATAGCGCGAATAGCCATAGGAATATTTAGATACGAAAAGATAATCACCAACTAGCAAGGTTGGCACCATTGACCCTGAAGGAATGTTAAATGGTTCAAAAAGAAAGGATCTAAAACCAAGTGCGATAGCGCCAGCAATTATGATCGTTTTAAAAAGCTCGCCTTTGCTTTCTTTTGACTTAGCCATTTTATGTTCCCGTATTTATAGGTGTTGCACTGACGATAACAAATGCCTGTGCATAGGGCAGTTCGTCGGTCAGAGAAATATGTACTGAGGCCTTATAGCCTTCCGGAGTTAAGCGCTCAAGCGCCGTTTTGCATGCGCCAGAAAGATATAATTTAGGCGCGCCGTTAGTGTCATTCAGGGTTTCGGCCTCGCGCCAGCCAAGGCCAGCCACCCCAGCAGCACTTAACGCTTTGTAAACAGCTTCTTTTACCGCAAACCGTTTGGCGTAGAATAGTGACGGATCAGGTCTGTTCCGCGCTATTTCAATCTCTTTTTCAGTGAAAATTCGGGTTTCAAAACGTGTCCCAAAACGATCAAGGCTATTTGCAATCCGGCGACTATCAACCAGATCAGTGCCGATACCCAAGATCATACTGACAAACCTGTGCGTGCGTCATCCATCAGACTGCGCATATGGCGGATGGCTTCGGGAAGCCCAAGGAAGATGCTTTCACCAATCAGAAAATGTCCAATATTCAATTCTTCCATTTCGGGTATGGCCGCAATAGCCGCTACTGTGTCAAACGTCAGACCATGGCCTGCATGGCATTCAATCCCCTGATTGACAGCATAGGTTGCGGCCGAACGAATACGGGCACATTCCATGGCGCGGTTGGCTTCATCATGGCAATAGCGCCCCGTATGCAGTTCAACAATATCAGCACCGATAGCGCGCGCGGCGTCTATTTCCGCTTCGTTGGCTTCGATAAATAGGGACAAACGAATGCCTGCGTCTTTGAGAGGCTTTAGCAATGTTCCTAGGCGATCTTCGTTCCCAGCTACAGCCAAGCCGCCTTCAGTTGTCACCTCTTCACGGCGTTCAGGCACAATACAGGCTGCGTTTGGCCTGACTGTCAAAGCCATATCAATCATTTCCGAATTGGCCGCCATTTCAAAATTCAACGGTACCAAAATTGCGTCTTTAATCGCACGAATGTCATCATCGCGTATATGCCGTCTATCTTCGCGAAGATGTGCGGTAATTCCGTCTGCACCTGCTTTCTGCGCCAATAACGCGGCATCAACCGGATTCGGATGAATACCACCACGGGCATTGCGTAGGGTCGCAACATGGTCGATATTAACGCCAAGCCTTAGTCTGGATAGCGAAGATACAGGTGATGTTTCAGCCATTAAAATTCCTTTGATTCTACCAAGCCCAAACCAGATTGATTATTTGTCCTGATCGGTTTTCTGATCAGCGTGCGAGGACGCATCACGCGTTGTATCCGAAGTATCTGACTGAGACCGGCGCAATTTAGCTTCCATCAAGCGTTTTGCCCTATGTTGACGCCACACGTCAATCGTCCAATACGCCAGACCAAAAGTTGTGAACCAGCTAATTGCCCCCAGAACAAAGCCACCAAGCGCCAAAGGAAGCAAGAGATCAGTCGGATGTGACGAAAACTGACCTAATGATAGCGACTGGCGGCTGATATCAAACCCCAAACCGCGCAAAATGACGACACCAAGCTCATAATCAGCGTACCAGATTACCGGGAAAGTCCATGGATTGCCAATAAACGTTCCAATAGCCGAAACCAGAACGTTACCTCTTGCTAATGACGTCAAAACTGCCGCCAGAATCAAATGAAAGCCAATGAATGGTGTAAAAGATATAGCCACGCCAAAAGACAGGCTGACCGCGATTGACGAGGTGCTGCCAGGCGTTCGCAACACGCGTTGCATCAAATAGGAAAACAAACGGCGGAACCCACGTTCTGGCCACATGATGCCACGTAACTTTGACAATGTGGTCATAGGGTTCCGGCGTCTAAACATAGCAAAACCCAGCGTTAACAACCCGTGGCGCATAAGATAGAGCCGTTATATTAACCATTAATGTCCCGCTCCACACTCTCAATATGTTTGTTGGACTGTAAAACACCTATTATAGACCTTAAATGTTCAACATTTTTTACGTCAAGTTCCAACTGGAAGCTAAAGAAATCAGGGGTACGGTCGATCAGGTGAATGTTGGAAATATTCCCGCCTTGCTGGCCTATGACAGTTGTCAGTGCCGCCAAACTGCCTGGTACGTTGGACAGAACTGTTTTCAATCGCCCTGATACACGCTTTGGCCCTTCACGTTCCCATTCAACATCAATCCATAATTCAGGTGTATCATTAAATTTGGACAAGGTATCACAGCCGATCATATGAACGGTAACGCCTTTACCTGTAGTAAAAATTCCAACAACGTCATCACCTGGCAAGGGATGGCAACAGCGCCCCATAATGATTGCCGTTCCCGAATTATCACCTTTTATTTTAAGAGCAACGGTCTCTTTCTTGGCTGTTTTAGAATTTTTACTACTGCTTTTGCTTTTAACAGCAACTGCAGCATCTGGATGTACAGTCTCAAAAATACGCAAGGCCGGAATGCGCCCTTCACCCACCTGAGCAAATAATTCTTCGATTTTGGTGACATCAAGCGCGGTCAAATAATTTTCAATTGATGATTGGCGAAACGGTTTGCCATTCTCACGAAACACTTTTTGTAACATTGCTTTGCCAACACGGCTGAACTCGACAACACGTTCAGCCCGCAAAAAGCGTCTTATGCCAGACTTAGCCCGCCCCGTTTTGACAAAGGCTTCCCATTCGGCACGTGGACGCGCATTTTCATCTGTATGGATGTCAACTTGGTCACCATTTTCAAGCTCGGTGGCCAGTTGGCGTATCTTGCCGTTTATGCTGACGCCATTGCATGTAATGCCGATATTTGTATGTACAGCAAAAGCAAAATCAACAGCCGTTGCCCCACGCGGCAAAGCAATGAGATCACCACGAGGTGTGAAACAAAACACCTGATCGCGGTATAAATCCATTTTCGTATGTTCGAGAAATTCATCTGCACCTGCTTCTTCATCCAAAATAGAAACAAGTTCATTTATCCATTTAATTTTCTTAAAGTTATCAACATCTTCTTTACTTTTATAACTCCAATGAGCAGCAACACCATTTTCAGCATATTCATGCATTGATGGGGTGCGCACCTGAATTTCAATTTTGTGATTTTCCGGCCCAATCACCCCTGTATGAAGCGACTGATACCCATTTCGTTTCGGTGTTGAAATATAATCCTTGAAACGCCCCATGACTGTTGGATAGGCACCATGTACGGCGCCAAGTGTCCGATAACAACTTTCAAGGTCAGGCACCAAAACACGGAATGCCATGATATCAGCCAGCTGATCCATCGTGACCTTTTTATGCTGCATTTTACGCCAGATGGAATACGGTGTTTTGATACGTCCGGTAACGCTGCATTCGATCTCATGACGCTCGACAACATGCTGGAGTTCAACACTGATTGTCGGAATAATAAGTTCGGTCTCGGTTACCAAAAACTCAAGACGGTTTTTAATGGTCTGCTGCATTTCCGGATTCAAAACACCAAAAGCGTAATCTTCAAGTTCGTTCTGGATGTTCGTTACTCCAATGCGTTCAGCAAGCGGGACATAGATTTCCATTGTCTCACGTGCAATGCGCGTGCGCTTTTCTTCCTTGGGAATAAAAGATAATGTGCGCATATTATGCGTACGGTCAGCAAGTTTAACCAGCAAGACGCGAACATCTTCGCTCATCGCAAGAAGTAATTTTCGAAAATTTTCAGCCTGAGCTGTGCTTTGCTGATTTTGCACACCAATTCGGCTTAGTTTGGTTACGCCATCGACAAGCTGGGCAACACTGCCGCCAAAAGTCTCTTCAATAGTCGCTAGCGAAACATCGCAATCTTCGACTGTATCATGCAAAAGCGCCGTTATGACGGTATCAAGATCAAGACCCATGCCAGCCAGCATGTTGGCGACAGCTACCGGATGTGTGTAATAGGGTTCGCCTGAGGCGCGAAACTGGCCTTCATGGGCATTCTTGCCAAACTCAAATGCACGAGACAATACAGAGGCATCGGCCAAGGTGCCGAAGCGTGACATAGTGTCTTTTATGCGATCTGCCGTTTCAATCATCCAAAACCCCGCCGATACTCAAAATACCAGCATCCTTGTGGGCTGTTTGAATGATGCTGGCTTGTTTAATCCTCGCCCTGCAATTCGGTAAGGTCAACATCTTCAAAACCAGTTTCTTCCAGTTCTTCGCTGCTACCGATTTGCATGCCGCTTTCCTGAGCCTCGTCGTCACTATAATCGCCAACCATTTCGGACAGGTCAACTTCAGCAGCGATTGCAGCATCATCGTGTGTTTCCTGTTCTTCACGAACAGAAAGGCGTTGAAGTTTTTTAATCAAACCTTCTGACAACACATCAAGATCGACAGTTTCATCAGCGATTTCACGAAGTGCGATCACAGGATTTTTATCATTATCCCGATCAATGGTTGGAATGTCGCCTTTCAAAATGCCGCGCGCGCGCTGGCCAGCTGTTAAGACTAGCTCAAAACGGTTTGGTATCTTTTCAATGCAATCTTCAACGGTGACACGTGCCATTCAGGTCTCCACGATTGGCGGCTATAGCCAGCCCAATAAATTAATGATTGTCGGTTGTTTACAGGAATTAAAAAAATGCCGCAAGCCCTTGTTGAGATGATCAGCCTTATACAGGTCTAATTATCTGTCCATCAGGCAAAGCATCAATCAATGACTGGATGGTTTTGCCAGTCACCGGATGTACCCAGTCGGGTACCAGATCCATAAGGGGAAGCAGGACAAATGCGCGTTGATGCATGCGGGGATGAGGTAATTGCAAAGACATATCGTCACTGTGCATACCGCCAAAATCCAGAAGGTCTATATCCAGAACACGTGCTTCATTACGGATACGCCTTTGCCGGCCAAAATGCGTCTCAACCTCATGTAAAGCGGCCAGCGTATCAGCAGCATTCAGTGTTGTGGTGGCATGAACAACTGCATTTTTAAACCAAGGCTGATCGGAAATGGGTACCGGGGCTGATTCAAACCAACGTGAAATCTTCTGCACGTCAATGTCTTTAGCTGACAAGGCGTCAAGCGCAGCTTCACAGCCAGCTTGCGGGCTATCAAAGCCATCAGGTGTTAGGTTGGCCCCAATACCCAGATATATATCTGTTGTCTGCATGTTAATCCCCAAAAAGCTAAATGCCGATGAATGCAAATTGTGTCTGCTGAGTGTTTAGGCATGGGCTGACGATGTTATAGGCATCTTGAATATATAAGTCGCTTTATTTTTTTAGAAAAAAGACCGCCTTTATGCATTTATTATTAGCATAAAATTACAAACAGCTTTTATTGTTATCTATTATTTATTTAAGGATTTTTTACAGATGGATAAAACAGCATTATTTATTGATGGATCTAACTTTTACGCCGCCGCCAAAGGGCTTAATCTGGACATAGATTTTGCCCGTATGCGCGCCTATTTTGCCAAAGAAACCAATCTTATCCGCGCCTATTATTATACTGCAATCCCAGAAGATCAGGAATTTTCTTCACTTCGGCCGCTGGTCGATTGGCTAGATTATAATGGCTATGCGGTGGTGAGCAAATTAACACGTGAATTTATAGATGAGGAAACCGGAAAACGCCGCCTGAAAGGGAACATGGACATGGAGTTGGCGCTGGATATGCTGAAACTGGCGCCGCATATAGATCATGCGATTTTATTTTCTGGCGATGGTGATTTTTGCCGCTTACTTGAAGATGTTCAGGCACTTGGCGTTCGGACAACGGTTGTTTCAACAAATAAGACCTCGCCGCCTATGGTTGCCGATCAGTTGCGCCGTATGGCTGATGTTTATATCGACATGGCCGATATTGCATCAGATATTTCAAAAAACGGGTCTAAATCGTCTTCAAAATCACCTGTAAAAGCTACCAATGACGCCTAAGGGTTCACCTTTTACACCGCCGCCTGCACATTGTGCATTATGTCCGCGCTTGCGAGAATATCTACAAACCCATACCAAAACGCATCCCGAATGGCATAATGCACCTGTTGATGCGATGGGCAGCTTGGATGCGCGGATACTGATTGTCGGGCTTGCCCCGGGTTTGAAAGGGGCAAATGCGACTGGTCGTCCTTTTACCGGTGATTCAGCAGGTGGTTATCTTTTCAAGATGCTAAACCAGTTTGGCTTGGCACATGGGCATTATGGCGGCCATGCAGGTGATGGTGTGACGCTTGACGATGTCAGAATTACAAATGCTGTAAGATGCGTCCCGCCACAAAATAAACCAACCGCGGCAGAAGCCCATAATTGCCGCCCGTTCTTAGTCGATGAAATCATGGCAATGCCCAATATCAACGCGATTTTGGCGCTAGGCCGGCTTGCGCATGATGCGGTTCTACGTGCAACGGACCTTCGATGTGCGGACTATCCCTTTGCACATGCCAGCCACCACCGAATTAGCATGATGACTGCGGATGCCAAAACCCGTGATGTGCAGCTTATTAGTTCGTATCATTGTTCACGATACAACACCCAGACAAAACGCCTGACTGATGACATGTTTTTTAATATTTTCAACATGATAAAAAATGAAATTAATTCATAAAATTAATTTTTAGCGCGCAATAGACGGGCTTTGTCACGACCCCAGTCACGATCCTTTGCCGCCTGTCGTTTATCCTGTTTCTTGCGACCTTTCGCAAGGCCAACCGTAATTTTCGCAAGACCTTTATCGTTAAAATAAAGGCTGAGCGGCACCAATGTCATACCTTCGCGCCGGATCAAACCCAAAAGTTTATTGCGCTCGCGTGCCTTGACCAGCAATTCTCGAGGACGTTTTGGTTCATGATTAACCCGTGCAGGTTCATAAATAGGAATATTAGCGTTGAAAAGCATCAACCGCCCGCTATCCTCGCCAGCATATGATTCGGCGATGCTGGCACGGCCAGTACGAAGCGATTTGACCTCACTGCCAAGCAGAATCAAACCAGCTTCAATACGGTCTTCAATCTCATATTCATGCCGTGCTTTTCGATTTTCAGCGATACGACCCGTTGATATATGCCCAGAGGCCATTTGATTTACCTAACTGGATAGCTGTCTAATTCATCAAGCCGGCACTGCGCAAAGCGGCTTTGACATGTGATTTACTGTCTTCGGCAATCTCGCATAGTGGGAGACGTGTTTCTGCTGAACAAATACCCATAAGTTCGGCAGCATATTTGACTGGACCAGGGCTTGCTTCACAGAACATGGCATCATGCACCGGCATAAGGCGGGCATTGATCGCTTGTGCGGTTTTAATATCGCCTGCTTGCCATGCGAGATGCATCTGGGACACCAGCTTTGGCGCGATGTTCGAGGTTACCGAAATAGCCCCATGACCTCCGGCTGCCAAAAAGGGCAAGGTTGTCGCATCTTCACCCGACAATTGGGCAAACCCATTGCCAAGCAATGTTTGTAGTTTTGTCGGCCTTGCCACGTCGCTGGTCGCGTCTTTGATGCCACAGATATTGCTGTAATCTTTGGCCATACGTAAAAGATTATCATCGCTGACCCGCACGATTGAGCGGCCAGGAATATCATACACGATCACCGGCACATCAACCGCCATAGCAACAGCGGTAAAATGACGGTAAAGCCCCTCTTGCGTTGGCTTGTTGTAATAGGGGCTAACAATTAACACCCCATCAGCACCAGCATCAGCGCCATGCTTGGCCAGACGCACGGCCTCGGCAGTGCTGTTTGACCCAGCTCCAGCGATAACAGGTACCCGGCCTGCCGCCTGTTCGATGCATAGTTCAACAACCCGGTCATGCTCTTCATGCGACAAAGTGGGCGACTCGCCTGTGGTGCCAACTGGCACAAGACCATTGGTTCCGCTTTCGATCTGAAAGTCCACAAGTTTGCGGAACGCAGCTTCATCGATTTTGCCATTGGCAAAAGGTGTGATAAGCGCGGTGAACGATCCAGCAAATTGCGGTAATGTCGCGGAATTAGTCATTTATTTATCCTTTATGTTAACAAGCCACCAAAATAGGCGCGCATGACTGCAAACTCAAGCACCAAAACAGCATCAGGTGATTGATTGGCTATCTGCTTGCGCCTGACTGCTAATATTTCTAGGGTGTATCAAGTTTTATTTATGTGGCCTGAGGAACAATATGACAGACAACATATCTGCAATCGAACAAACCCCCGATGCGGCTTTAAGAATAACCGCGCAGACGATTGCCGAAGCGGCTGTTCGTATTGCACCACATACGATAAAGACGCCATTGATGGAATCACCACTTTTGAACAATCTGCTGGGCATAAGGCTTTTGGTAAAGGCCGAGTGCCTGCAACATACCGGCGCATTCAAATTGCGTGGTGCCAGTAATGTGATCTGGTCGCTTGATGACAACGTAAAACATGTGGTTGCCTATTCAAGTGGTAACCATGCGCAGGGCGTTGCTCGCGCCGCCGCCAGCCGTGGCATCAAAGCAACCATCGTGATGCCCGAAGACGCTCCCGTGAACAAGGTTGAGGGTACACGCGCCTTTGGCGCTGAAGTTGTCTATTATGACCGCTATTCAGAAAGCCGCGAAGACATTGGCGAGGCCATTACCAAAAAATATGACGCCGCGTTAGTGCGCCCTTATGAAGATGTTCGCATTATCGCCGGACAAGGCACTGTTGGTCATGAAATCGCCGCCCAATGTGTGGCCATGAATATCACGCCTGATGCCCTATTATGCTGTTGTGGCGGCGGCGGATTGATTGCCGGAACAAGTATTGCCATGAAATCCTCCTTTCCAGATATTGATATTTGGTCTGCGGAACCTGTCAATTACGACGACACCAAACGATCGCTGGAAAGCGGGGCTATTCAGACTGCCGATATATCAAAAAAATCAATCTGTGATGCCATTGTGACACCTCAACCAGGCGAAATGACCTTTGCTATCAATCGTAAAAATTTGACAGGTGGCGCTGTTGTCAGCGACGAACTGGCACTACGGGCCATTGCTACAGCGTTTAAGTATCTGAAGATCATTATTGAACCGGGCGGTGCTGTGGCATTGGCGGCGGCACTGGATGGACAATATCCTGCAGGTGCTAAGACTGTTATCGCAGTGGCGTCAGGCGGTAATATTGATAACCAGATATTTGCCCGTGCGCTTGACGCTGGCGCCCTGATCTAGCTTCGCATTCGTCCGGCATTGGCATCAAACAGAGGTTCGCGCTGTAGCCGTGCGTTCAGCTGTTCACTAAGCAGTTCGATTTGCCAGCCATCACTTTCATCGACAAGCTCTTTTGGGACATATCCCTGTGCCATAGACACGCCAGATGCATGTGCAAAGCCACCCGATGTTACCCAACCAACGACTTTGCCTGCATGAGAAATAGGTTCATCACCAATCACATCGGCATCTTTGGCATCGACAACAAAATTGCATAACCGCAGTTTGCCACCAGATTCACGTTCGGCAAGTGCCCCGGCCTTGCCAATGAAGTCCGCATCCTTGTCATAGGCAACAAAGCGATCAAGCCCCGTTTCGACAGCCCCATAAATGGGCCTATATTCGCGTCCCCATGAGCCAAAATTTTTTTCCAGCCGCAAAGCATTCAAGGCGCGTGCACCAAATAATTTAATGTCATGATCCGCACCAGCCGACATGAATTGATCAAATAAAGTAGCCAAATATTCGGGCTTAACCCAAATTTCATAGCCTAGGTCACCCGTGTAGCTGACCCGGCCAACAATGGCTGGCACCATACCAATATCCATTTTGCGAACTGCCATGAATGGCATTGCCGCATGTGACACATCATCAAATGTACAGGCTTGAAGAACGTCACGCGCTTTTGGTCCAGAAAGCGTTAGCCCTACAAGCCCCAGATTATGAGATGTAACCGTCACCGAACCGTCATCAGGCAAATGCGACAGAAACCACCGCATATGATAGTTTTCAGCAATACCCGACCCAACTATTAGAAAGTCGTTGTCAGCCAAACAAGCCAGTGAAAAATCACCAATGATTTTGCCATCGTCTTTT
>NZ_CAXBVX010000038.1:0-18376 GCF_963979125.1 uncultured Candidatus Puniceispirillum sp. | reverse complement strand
CGCATCAGTGATTCACCAATTAAAAAGCAACGCGCATCTGCTTTTGCCATGCGGGCAAGGTCAGCAGGTGCAAACAAGCCACTTTCGGCGACGGCAATGCGGTCATTTGGTAGCCGTGGCAACATGGCCGCACCAACATCCAGCGATATTTCCATGGTCTTTAGATTGCGGTTATTTATGCCCATCAAGGGTGACTTCAACTTACAAGCCCGGTCTAGCTCGCTGGCATCATGCACTTCAATCAGCACATCCATACCGTAATCAATTGCACAGGCTTCAAGTTCCTGTGCTTGCTCATCTTCAAGTGCCGCCATAATCAGCAGAATACAATCCGCACCCAACGCACGAGATTCGGCGATTTGCACCGGATCAATCATGAAATCCTTGCGTAGAACAGGCAAGCTGACAGCATTGCGCGCCGCCACCAGATATTCAGGTGCCCCTTGAAACCATTTGCGGTCAGTCAGAACCGAGAGACAGGTCGCGCCACCGTCTTCATACGCTATTGCCAATGTTTCAGGATCAAAATCGGGGCGGATAAGACCTTTTGAAGGTGAGGCCTTTTTGAGTTCGGCAATCAGTCCATAACCTGTTGCCGAGGCAGCTTTCAGTGCCTTGGTGAAACCGCGCACTGGTGAGGCAGCTTGGGCGGCCTTATCAATATCGCTAAAGCTGCTCATCGCAAATAATGTGGCGATTTCAGTGCGCTTTGTATCAATAATCTGGGCTAGAACATCCTGCATCTTCAGGCTCCGCTATTGGTAATGCGGACAAGCGCATCCAGCGCGTGTCTGGCATGGCCATCATCGATTGACTGACGTGCCCGTTCGGCGCCTGTCTTTAGATCAGTTTCATGCCCGCCCGCTACTAGCGCGACCGCGGCATTCATAATCACAATGTCACGATAGGCACCGCTTGCTCCCTCTAAGAGCGCGCGCAGATATTCGGCATTTTCTTCTGGATTACCGCCGCGTAAATCATCAAGGCTGGCGGTTTTGATGCCGAAATCGTCTGGCGAAATGGTAAATTCGCGCACCGTCCCGTTTTCCAGCGCCGCAACATGCGTCACGCCTGTTGTTGTGACCTCGTCAAGACCATCTGCGCCATGCACGACCCAGGCATGGGTGGTGCCTAGCTGTGCCAGTGCTTCTGCAAAAGGGGTACACCATGCCTTGTCAAATACGCCGATCATGATGCGCTTGACCAAAGCGGGGTTGGCGAGGGGGCCTAGCAGGTTAAAAATCGTTCTTATGCCTAATTCAGCGCGAACAGGGCCGACATGGCGCATCGCGGCATGGTGGCGTGGTGCCATCAAAAAACAAATATTGGTTGTCATTAATGCTTTGCTGACAAGAGCCATATCACAATCAAGCTTGATATTCAGACATGACAATACATCCGCAGCCCCGCTTTTTGATGAGACAGCTTTATTGCCATGCTTGGCGACGGGGATGCCGCATCCAGCAACAACAAAGGCCGTGGCAGTAGATATATTATAGGTGCCGATTCCATCCCCACCTGTGCCGACAATATCCATGGTCCCGTCCGGCGCGTCGATAATCAGCGCTTTCTCACGCATGACCGATGCCGCCGCCGCAATATCTTCAACCCGTTCTCCCCGCATTCTAAGCGCAATTAGAAATGCCGAAATTCGGACAGGCGATACTTCACCTTCCATAATCTGGTTAAAGCATTCGCGGATCGTTGCGGGCGCCGGCATATCACCGCTAATCAGGCCATTTAGCGTAGTTTTCATTATGTCGGATTTTATCGTATCGGGCATGATTCACCTGTCTGGGTCTTGCTATGCTGCTGAACTATATGTGGCTCGTCCTGCTTTTGCAAGAAACGCCCTATATATATAACATGGCGACAGTTTCAAAATGTTTCACGTGAAACATTTCGTGAACAAACATGCATTGAACAGTTTGTATCTTGGCTAACTTAGTTAAAGTTTGTCGCAATTCTTGTAATCCTGTCTAAGACACTGGCGCGCCATGGCTTGGGCGGTTGCGACCTGCTGGTGCGACATGTGGGTTTCAAGCTCTTTAATTAGAGCATCGGCGTTTTCTACCCCTTTCGCCCGTGCTAGATTACCCCACATATGCGCCCGCACATCGTCCTGTGGCACGCCTTCACCTCTTCCATACATAATGCCAAGATTATATTGCGCTGCTGCAAGCCCCTTTTCAGCCGCCAGGCGATACCATTTCAGTGCTTTGGCATAATCTTGCGGTGCGCCTATGCCATTATAATACATAGTACCAAGATCATTTTGCGCTTCTGCATCCCCCTGTTCGGCAAGCGCGGCAGAATTATCACTAGCCTTGGAGGTGAGTGACCAAGATAACCACCATTTTTTCAAAACCGATCTCATATCCAATAGTACCATGGCGTGGTTAATGTTTCGTTACTGGCCTGAATATTTGTTGGCCTGAATATTTGTTGGCCTGAATGTTTGTTGGCCTGAATATTTTGCTTGTGTGAATGCCAAACCGTCAAGGTGCATGTTTTAAGTTTATAGGTAAGTTTTACCAATAAAACGTCAATATTTGGAATTATATTCCCTAAAGGCGCGTTGACAGGGTGCCTTTTAGTATGTTTTTATCTCTACATCGCCGATTTAAATGACAACTTGCGGGCGATTCATAAATACGGCTAAAGCGCGATCTGGATGACATGATGTCTTAACCAAACGCCCGCTTTTAGCTGAGGCGTTTTTTATTGCTTGTGCCACAGGGTATATCCTCCACAGGATATATTTCCAAGGTATCTAGCATAGCGTGTCTTTAATTTGTTTAGGCACAACCTTGTGGAGCTGACCTCTCTTGAAACGGGTTGGGTATTTGATTCTAGCTTGTGCGCCCTGACATTCCGTCCAAAGCACTAAAGAGGAGATAAATATGTCTATTTCTGAAAAACAGCCTATATCTACGCCTGTCCTGCATCCTGAAACAGCCGCGCTACATGCCGGTTTCAGACAGGATCCAACAACCAATGCGGTGGCGGTGCCTATTTATCAGACAACGTCATATGAATTCGGCTCAACCGATCATGCGGCCAATCTGTTCGGTCTTGCCGAGCTGGGTAATATCTATACGCGGATCATGAACCCGACAACGGATGTGCTGGAAAAGCGCGTTGCCGCCATCGAAGGGGGTGTCGCGGCACTGGCAGTTGCATCAGGGCAGGTGGCGACGGCCTATGCAGTGCAGAATCTGGCAGTTGCTGGTGATAATATCGTCAGCTCGACCGACATTTATGGCGGCACTTGGAACCTGTTCAAAAATACCCTTGCCCAGCAAGGTATCGAAGTGCGGTTTGTCGATCCGTCCGACCCGGCAAATTTTGCCGCGGCCACAGATGAGCGTACACGCGCTTATTATGCCGAAACCCTGCCTAATCCAAAGCTGGAAGTATTTCCAATTCAGGAAGTGGCCGATATTGGCCGGCCATTGGGTATTCCGTTGATTATTGATAATACGGCGGCACCTTTGCTGGCGCGGCCATTCGATCATGGGGCGGCGATTATTGTCCATTCACTGACCAAATATATTGGCGGGCATGGCACATCGATAGGCGGTATTATCATTGACGGTGGTAATTTTGACTGGGGCGCATTTCCAGAACGACAGCCAGCCTTGAACCAGCCTGATCCGTCCTATCATGGCGCGATCTGGTCTGAAGCGGCAAAACCGTTGGGGCCAATTGCCTATGTTTTGAAAGCGCGGGTGACATTGCTTCGTGATCTTGGCGCGCCGCTAAGCCCATTCAATGCCTTTCAGCTTATCCAAGGGCTTGAAACCTTGCCATTGCGGATCCGTGAACATAGCAAGAATGCAAGTGCTGTGGCGGATTTCCTTGATAGCTATCCGGGGATTGCCAAGGTCAATTATCCACGCTTGCAGGATGCCGAACCAGCGCGCCGTGCCTATCAATATCTGAAAGGTGGTTATGGCGGTCTGGTCGGGTTCGAACTTGAAGGCGGCTTGGAAGCTGGCAAAGCCTTTGTCGATTCTCTGGAGCTGTTCCATCATGTTGCCAATATAGGTGATGCGCGTTCGCTGGCCATTCATCCAGCGTCAACTACGCATTCGCAATTAACAGCCGAGGAACAGGAAGCGGCTGGTGTGAACCAAGGCTATATCCGTCTGTCAGTAGGGATTGAGCATATTGACGATATTATCGCCGATCTGGAGCAGGCACTTGATAAAGCGATCAATGGTGTTGCGAAAGCGGCTGAATAAAACCTGACACATATTATAGACAAAGGGGCGTGGAGATGATCCGCGCCCCTTTTTAGTCAAGCGCCTTAAGCGTGCATCTGGTCGGGGAAACGCTGATCCAGACGTAAAATCTGGGTTTCCAAGGCAGCGATTGTTGCGTCATCAGGTAGATCATGCCCGCAGATTTTGAGAAAATTGCCCAGAATACGGTATCCCGCCACCGACGCGATTGATTCGGGATGGAACTGGACGCCGTGCAATTCGGCCTGACAATGCGATAGCCCCATGATCGCCCCCGCCGCGGTACGCGCGGTCACAGTCAGTTCGTCAGGCAAGGTTGCTTCGTCAATAACCAATGAATGATAGCGTGTGACAGGAAATTCTTCGGGGCAATTGGCAAAAATATCACTGATTACGGCATTGCTGTAGGTGCGCTTGACCATTGATAATTTGCCATGGACAGGCGGATCAACGCGCATGATTGACGCGCCAAAAGCAACGCCAAGTGATTGATGCCCCAAGCAGACACCAAGTAGGGGGATTTTTCCCTGAGCCGCGCGGATCAGATCAATGGTAATGCCAGCATCATCAGGTGTGCCAGGGCCAGGCGACACGATAAGTCCCTGCGGCGTGCGCGCGATAATATCATCAACTGTGGCCGCGTCATTGCGGATGATCTCAACCTCGGCGCCAAGGTCAGACAGGAAATGCCAGAGGTTCCAAGTGAAACTGTCGTAATTATCGATGAGGATAAACATGGTTGTTTTGCTTTAAGCCGTCATTACCAGATTGGCAGTATAGAGATGATCGCGATAAAAGCAATCTGGAGCCAAATTTATGTAAGCAGGAATAAAATATATGTGGTAAAATAAAACCACATATACAAACCGTTGTATTTAAACAAATATATAAATATTCATTGATATTTTATGTTTGACGCCGTGACCAAATCCCCCTATAACCTGCACAGTTTCGCAGATTGGCCAGTAAAGATGAACTGGCGTATCTGTATCATTTCAAATTGGAGATTGTTTTATGCCTTTGCCAAGGACATATGTTGCAACACCCAAAGACATCGAAAAGAACTGGTTCGTTGTCGATGCGCAGGATCTGGTTCTGGGACGTCTCGCGTCTCTGATCGCCATGCGTGTGCGGGGAAAGCACAAGCCTACCTATACACCAAACATGGATTGCGGCGATCATATCATCGTCGTGAATGCTGAAAAGGTGAAGCTGACCGGTAATAAGCGTTCACAAAAGACCTATTACTGGCATACGGGTTATCCGGGCGGTATCAAAGAACGTACAGCTGACAAAATTCTTGAAGGTCGTTTTCCAACACGTGTTGTTGAAAAAGCTGTTGAGCGTATGATCCCACGTGGTCCGCTTGGTCGTCAGGCTATGCGCAACCTGCATATCTATGCTGGCCCGTCGCATCCGCATGAAGCACAGCAGCCTGCGGTACTCGATATCGCCAGCATGAACGAAAAGAATAAGAGGTAGTTATGGCTCAGGAAACTCAAAACGAAGATGAAAAGCCAGTAGCTGATACAGCTGTTGAAGCGACACCAGCGCCGGAGGCTACAGGTATGGCCGCACTTGGCGCACTTACCGAAGGTGGCACGGCTGATGCCGCGCCGGCTGAAGTTGCCGCCGCACCTGCCGAGCCAAAGATTGATAGTCTTGGTCGATCATATGCAACAGGTCGCCGTAAAGACGCTTCTGCCCGCGTATGGGTAAAGCGTGGCACCGGTCAGGTGAAAATCAATGGTCGTGATATTAGCGTTTATTTTGCGCGTCCGGTTTTGCAAATGATCCTTGCCCAGCCATTTGAAACGGTTGAGCGCGTTGGTGAATTTGACGTGTTCGCAACAGTTAAAGGTGGTGGCCTGTCTGGTCAAGCTGGCGCGGTACGTCATGGTATCAGCCGGGCTTTGACCTATTTCGAGCCAGGTTTGCGCCCAGCTTTGAAAGCTGGTGGTTTTCTGACACGTGACTCACGTGTTGTCGAGCGTAAGAAATACGGTAAAGCAAAAGCGCGTAAGAGCTTCCAGTTCTCAAAACGTTAGGTTTTATCCATATCAAATTTCGAAAAGGCAGGGATTTTCCTTGCCTTTTTGTTTTTGTGCCTTTTTTATGGGGTGAATTGGTTAATTCAGCGAATTGTTACATGTAAACAATTATAAAAAGCACGTGCGTGATGAACAGAATTACAGTGCGCGAAATGACTTTGGCGGAACATATGTTGGTCGCCGATTATTGGGGCAATACCAGTGATAGCTATTTATTGGCACTTGGTGTCGATAAAGCAAAAATGCCCTCACGAGAGGCGTGGGCTGAGACGCTGACAGATCAGTTCCATACATCATTGACACAACGTCATATGTTCTATCTTGGCTGGGAATATGATGGCGGCTTGGTTGGGCATTCGAATTTGTCGCCTTTCGCATATGGCAAAACCGGTATGATACATATGCATATCTGGGATGATGGCAATCGCGGACAGGGCATTGCAAAAAGCTGTCTTGCACAATCAATCAGCATGTTTTTTAAGATTTTGAATCTGGAGATGATTATCTGTGAACCCTATGCACATAATCCGGCGCCTAACAGAATATTGCAAGGTCTGGGGTTTCGTTCGGTTAAACGTTACTGGACGACGCCTGGCCCAATTAATTTGAAACAGGAAGTCAATCGATATGAAATTTTCAAACAGGCATAGGTGATCCGAAATGTATATCCCCATTCATTTTGACGAACAGCGCGATAGCGAAATCGAAAATATCGTGGCGTCTTTTCCGCTTGCCACGTTGGTTGCGCATAATGCCCAAGGCTTGCTTGCCAATCATATTCCGTTATTGCTGGAGACGGATGCCGATGGGCATAAATCATTGATTGGGCATATCGCCAAAGCCAATGACATGCATAGGGTCATTTCACAGTCGAGTGATGTTCTGGCGATCTTTCGTGCCGAAGATGCCTATATCAGCCCGAACTGGTATCCATCAAAGGCAGAGCATCATAAAGTGGTGCCAACATGGAATTATCAGATAGTCCATTTTCACGGTAACATCACCTTTACCGATGATGTGAAATTTTTGCGGTCGGTGGTTGGTAAATTGACCAGCCTGTTTGAACAAAGGGTCAATGGGGACAAGGCCTGGAAAATGCGCGATGCGCCGCGTGATTTCATGGATGCGCAGATCGCATCAATCATCGGAATCAAAATCACGGTTTCAAGATGTGAGGCCAAGTCAAAAATGAGCCAGAACAAATCATCAGAGGATATTAACAGCGTGCGTGGAAAATTGCGTGACAGCAGACCCGTGCTGGCTGATGCTATGGCGCGGATTATACCCGAATGAAGACAAGCAATGAAGATACGTAAAGCCATTATGGATGATGCCGATAAATGCGCGGCGATCGCCACAGCGGCCTATGCGGATTATGTGCCATTGATGGGGCAGAAACCCGCCCCCATGCTGGCTGATTATGCGGTGCATATAGCGCGTGATATTGTCTTTGTTGCCGAGCGTGACATAGATGGCACCACCGACATTGTCGGCTTTGCCATTATTATTGAAAAAGGCGAAGGTTACTGGCTGGAAAATATTGCTGTTGCGCCTTTGGCTATGGGCTGTGGGCTGGGCAGGACGCTTATGGAATCTGTCGAGGATTATCTGCGCCCGCTTTGTGACCGTTACCAGCTTTATACAAATGTAAAGATGGAACGGAATATTGGCTGGTATCACAAGCTTGGCTTTACCGAGACCTTTCGCGGGGTGGTTGACGGCTATGACCGCGTATATTTCGAAAAGGAGATTAAAACATGACTATTACCGGAAGCTGTCATTGTGGCGGGGTGACATTCACAATTCCGTTTGACGGAGACTTTGTTAATGCCAAAAGATGTGACTGTTCACTATGTCGGCGGCGCTGGGCGGTTATGGCCTCGGTTAAGCTGGCGGATCTGAAGATTATAAGAGGTGAAGAGTTGCTGACGCTGTATCAGTGGAATACTGGTGAAGCAAAACATTATTTCTGTAAAACATGCGGTATTTACACGTTTCACAAACGCCGCGCTGACCCGACTACTTATGGGGTCAATATTGCCTGTTTTGATAATGTCGATATTCACGCCTTCAAGGATGCAAAAATCACCGATGGCGTAAATCATCCCTGCGATAGAAAATAAGCTGATTTTCATAGATTAAAATTGACAAGCAAATTGACAAGGTGGGCGGTTATCCGCGACATTTATTGCGGTTATTTCCAGCATTGCTGTTATTGTTGGTTTTGTTGTTTTCTGCCTGTTTCGATTATTTCTTGTGAATGGATATTTTCATGACACCCGATTCTTTTGACAAAACGCACTCTTCAGGTGCTGGCGCGGATAAATCCGGCTGGCAGTTCTGGGTTGATCGTGGTGGTACATTTACCGATGTGGTCGCGCGTAGCCCCGAAGGTGAGCTGGCGACGCATAAATTGCTGTCGGAAAACCCAGAAGCCTATGACGATGCCGCGTTGCAGGGTATCCGTGATTTTCTGAATATTGAAAGCGATGCGCCTATTCCGGCCACATTGATTGATGCGGTGAAAATGGGAACGACGGTGGCTACCAATGCGTTACTGGAGCGTAAAGGTGATCGTACCTTGCTGGTTGTAACAAAGGGGTTCCGTGACCAGATACGCATTGCCTATCAGGCACGCCCACGTTTGTTTGACCGCAAGATAACATTGCCAGAAATGCTATATGAACGGATCGAAGAGGTGAGTGAGCGCATTGATGCACAGGATAATGTGCTGGTGCCGCTTGATCTGGATGATCTGCGGCCACGTCTGCAAGCGGCCTATGATGATGGTATCCGGTCAATAGCAATTGTGTTAATGCATGCTTACCGCGTGCCTGCACATGAAAAGAAAATCGCCGCATTAGCCGAACAGATCGGGTTTTCCCAGATTTCGACAAGTCACCAAACCAGTTCAATGATTAAATTTGTCGGGCGCGGCGATACGACGATCGCCGATGCCTATTTGTCGCCTATTCTGCGCCGTTACATCGACCGGATTGCCGCCGCGCTGTCGCATGATGGGAACAGCACCAATTTGCAACTTATGCAATCGAATGGCGGATTGACTGACTCAAGCCTGTTTCAGGGTAAGGATGCGATTCTGTCAGGCCCTGCGGGCGGGATTGTTGGGGCCGTCAAAACAGCACAGCAAGCTGGCTTTGACCGGGTGATTACCTTTGATATGGGCGGAACATCAACTGATGTGGCGCATTTTGAAAATGCGTTTGAGCGCGTGTTCGAAACCGTTGTGGCTGGGGTGCGGATACATGCACCGATGCTGTTGATCCATACTGTCGCGGCCGGTGGCGGGTCTTTATGCCAGTTTGACGGCGCACGCTTTCGTGTGGGACCAGAAAGTGCTGGGGCTAATCCGGGGCCAGCCTGCTATCGTCGCGGTGGCCCTTTGGCGGTTACCGACTGTAATGTGATGCTGGGTAAATTACAGCCGCAATTCTTTCCGTTGGTCTTTGGCCCCAAACAGAATGAACCGCTGGACATTGCGCCCGTGCGTGCCGGATTTGAAGCGCTGGCTGAGACGGTAAAGGCCAGCACCGGTGTTGAGCGCTCTCCCGAAGCGATCGCTGATGGATTTCTGCGTATCGCTGTTGATAATATGGCCAATGCGATCAAAAAGATTTCGGTACAGCGCGGCTATGACGTTACCGAATATACGTTGCAATGTTTTGGCGGGGCTGGCGGACAACATGCCTGTCAGATTGCCGATAATCTGGGCATGACATCGGTTCTGATCCATCCGTTTGCGGGTGTGTTATCGGCCTATGGTATGGGGCTGGCCGATGTGACCGCGATGCGCGAACGTTCGGTAGAAGCACATTTGAATACGGCGTTACTTGGTCGTCTTGAAGGTGAACTGAGTGCGTTGGCCAAGGATGCCGAAGCCGAGGTTAAAGCGCAGAATATTGCCGCCGAGCGTATGGAAACCAACTGGTTTGTGCATCTGCGCTATGATGGTTCGGATACGGCGCTGGAAGTGCCCTATGGTGATATAGAGTCAATGACAGCCGCTTATGAGGCTGCTTACCGGTCACGTTTCGGGTTTTTGATGTCGGGCAAACTATTGATCGCGGCCACCATTTCGGTTGAGGCGATTGGCCATACATTTGACCTGCCATCGATAAGTCAGCCAGTGCGTTCTGATGACCCCCAACCTGTTGATGTTGTTGATGCCTATATGGGCGGTGCATTTATCAAAGCGCCTGTCTTTCAACGCGACAATATAGGCGCAGGCAACCGAATCAAGGGACCAGCTTTGATAATTGAAGCCACCGGCACCAATGTTGTCGAACCTGGCTGGGAAGCCGAAATGACCGATATTGGTAATCTGGTGTTGCGCCGCATTGAAGCGATTGCTGAACGCCATGCCATTGGCACAAATTGTGATCCGGTTATGCTTGAAGTGTTCAATAATCTGTTTATGTCAATCGCCGAACAGATGGGCTATACGCTGCAAAATACGGCGCTGTCGGTGAATGTGAAAGAACGACTGGATTTTTCATGTGCGATTTTTGATGCTATCGGTTCATTGATTGCCAATGCCCCACATATGCCAGTGCATCTTGGCTCTATGGGGGAAAGCGTTCGTGCCATCATCCTTGGCAATGAAGGCAATATCAATCCGGGTGATTCTTTTGTTCTGAACAACCCCTATAACGGGGGCACGCATCTGCCTGACATTACCGTTGTCACGCCTGTATTCACGGCAGATGAAAGCGACATATTGTTCTTTGTGGCATGCCGAGGTCATCATCCTGATGTGGGCGGGCGTACGCCAGGGTCTGCGCCGCCAGATTCGGCACATATTGATGAAGAAGGGGTGCTGATAGATAATTTCAAGATGGTCGATGCGGGCACATACCGTGAAGCCGAAATGATGGAGATTTTGAAAGGAGCAAAATATCCAGCGCGCAATCCCGAGCAGAATATTGCCGATTTACGCGCGCAGCTTGCCGCCAATGAAAAAGGATTGCAGGAATTACATAAAATGGTGGCGCAATTCGGGCTTGATACCGTCATTGCCTATATGGGACATGTGCAGGACAATGCCGAGGAATCCGTGCGCCGTGTGATTGACGTGCTTAGTGATGGGGAATTTACCTATCCGATGGATAATGGCCAGCAGGTCAAAGTACAAATTTCTATCGATAAAGCTAACCGTTCCGCGGTGGTGGATTTTACAGGCACCAGCCCACAAGGGTTAAATAATTTCAATGCGCCTGCGGCTGTTTGCCGTGCCGCAGTTCTGTATGTTTTCAGAACTTTAGTTGACGATGATATACCAATGAATGAAGGATGTTTGAAGCCAGTCAAGATTATTTTGCCAGATGATTGTATGCTTAGGGCACGCTATCCAGCTGCCGTGATTGCTGGCAATGTTGAAACGTCCCAGATTGTTACCGATACGCTGTATGGTGCGCTTGGTGTCATGGCTGCCGCACAAGGTACGATGAATAATTTCATCTATGGTAATGACACGCATCAATATTACGAAACCCTGTGCGGTGGATCAGGCGCGGGGCCTGATTTTGATGGTACGGATGCTGTGCATACACATATGACAAATAGCCGTCTGACCGATCCGGAAGTTCTGGAATGGCGGTATCCGGTTATTTTGGAAAGCTTTGAGATACGCGAAGATTCTGGCGGGAGAGGCAAGCATAATGGCGGCAATGGCGTCAGGCGGCGCACCCGCTTTCTGGAAGATATGGAAGCTGTAATCCTAGCAAATCATAGAATTGTCCCACCATATGGGATGGCAGGTGGCGAGGCGGCGGCAACCGGTGCGAACTGGGTTGAACGAACCGATGGGTCGATAGAGGTTTTGACGGCAACCGATCTGCGCAAAATGAAACCTGGTGATGTTTTTGTTATTGAAACACCAGGCGGTGGTGGATTTGGTAAAAGTGAAGATAATGAATGATGCCAGGCAATCAGGATCAAGGTAACGTCAATTTTAGCCACGCCAGTTATGCTTGCTAGTTTATGCCCAATTCGCTAGAAAATGCAGGTGGCGGATAGCCTGTTTTCGCATTTTTCTCCGGCCTTGATGGATAATTTTATGACATATGAAAAACCAGTTCTGAACATTGCTATTGCCGGTCTGGGCGTTGTGGGTAGTGAAGTCGCACGCCAGCTGACCAGCCGCAATGACGCGTTGAGCGCAGCATGCGGAACCCGCTTGCAATTGGTAGCTGTATCAGCACGAAGCAAAGATAGTGAGCGTGGTTTTTCAATGGATGGTATCCAGTGGGTGGATGATGCGCGCGAACTTGCCAAGATTGAAGATGTAGATGTTGTCATAGAGCTGATCGGCGGAAGTGATGGCGTTGCGCTTGATTTGACACGTGCGTCCTTGCGCGCAGGAAAGCATGTGATCACAGCCAATAAGGCGATGATAGCGCATCATGGCGGTGAATTGGCAAAACTAGCTGAAGATAATGAGGTAGCGTTGACCTTTGAAGCGGCGGTTGCTGGCGGGATTCCTGCTGTCAAAACACTTCGTGAAGGGCTTGCGGCCAATGAATTTACCCGTGTAGCTGGCATTTTGAATGGTACTTGTAACTATATTCTTTCACGTATGGAAAAGACTGGCGAAAATTTTGACGATGTACTTGTTGATGCCCAAAAGCTGGGATATGCCGAAGCTGAGCCAAGTTTCGACGTTGATGGCATTGATGCCGCGCATAAGCTGACCATTCTAGCGGCGATTGCCTTTGGTCATACACCACATTTTGACGCCGTGAAAATTAGCGGCATTCGTGATGTATCGGCTGTTGATTTTGCCTATGCCCGCCAGCTTGGGTTTCGCATCAAGCTAGTTGGTGTAGCTGAACCCGGCCGTGCGCCACGCATGGAAGCCTGTTTATTGCCTATATCCAGCCAGTTGGCCAAAGTTGATGGTGTTTTGAATGCTGTTGCCTATGACGGGATGCCGATAGGTAGCGTTTTATCGGTTGGCCCTGGTGCGGGTGCGGGGGCTACAGGATCGGCTGTGCTTGCTGATGTGATTGATGTTGCAGCTGGTCGTGCCTGTCTGCCGTTTGGCCGTCCCATGGCCGCGCTTAGCGATGGTAGCAAAGCCAAGAATGGTAATGGTCCTGATACAGCCTTTTATATTCGACTTACCGTCATTGACCAGTCAGGTGTTCTGGCCGATGTGACCAAAATTTTACAAGATCACGATATATCCGTTGAATCGCTTGTTCAGCAGGGTCGAGCGCCTGATGATGTTGTTGCGCTTGCGATGACAACACATGAATGTGCTGCATCCGCGCTGGAAGCGGCCATGAGCGCGCTAAATGCGCTTTCATGCGTGAAGGCACCACCTGTATTCATGCCCATTGTGCCAAGCGAGCAGGAGGGGTAATGACGCCCGACGCATGCCTTGGAATCACGCAGTCGGCAAGTGACGCCCGTTGGGAACATATTTCCGCATCATTGAGTGCACATGATACCGACCGATATACGGCTGGTCTGCAAGAGCATTTTGCCGATATGCCCCTGCCAATCGCGCGTATATTGGCAGCACGCGGTATAAGCGCAAGTGAGGTCGAAACGCTTATTGATCCGCGGTTGCGTGATCTGTTGCCTGATCCGTCACGATTTCAGGATATGGATAAGGCAGTTGCACGGATTGCCGATAGTGTTGAAGCAGGTCATGCTATTGGCATCTTTGGCGATTATGACGTTGATGGTGCATCGGCGGCGGCCTTGTTCGTGAATATCATGCGGGCGATGAATATCGAAACATTTGTGCATATTCCCGATCGTTTCAAAGAAGGATATGGTCCGAATGCCAATGCGTTAATTCGCTTGCAGGAAAAAGGGGCGTCGTTGCTGATTACCGTGGATTGCGGTATTTCAGCCCATGCCCCGCTGGCCGCTGTTGCCGATAGCGGCATGGATGTGATTGTGATCGATCATCATATTGCTGGCCCTGAATTGCCACGTGCGCATAGTGTCATCAATCCCAACCGGCTTGATGAAGATGGCACCTATGGTCATTTATGCGCCGCTGGGGTTTGTTTTGTTGTTCTGGTTGGCGTGCTTCGTGCGTTGCGTCAGCGTGGCTTTTTTGACGATCAATCGGCACCTGATCTGTTGCAACAGCTTGATCTGGTGGCTTTGGCAACGGTATGTGATGTTGTGCCATTAAAAGGGTTGAATCGCGCGTTTGTTTCACAAGGTCTGAAGGTAATGGCAAAACGCCATAATCATGGTCTTGCCCGTCTGGCAGATGTTGCCGGAATGAATAGTGCGCCAAATCCCTATGCCCTAGGGTTTCTTATTGGCCCGCGTATTAATGCGGCTGGACGTATTGGTGTTTCCGAACTTGGGGTCAAGCTTTTGTCTTGTCAGCGTGAAGATGAAGCCATTGGACTTGCTGCGCGGTTAGATGAGATGAATAAAGAGCGTCGTAGTATCGAAGAAGATATTCGCGCCCATGCCATGGATCGTGCCAGTGCGCAAACCAATAATCATGTTCTGGTGGTTGGTGATGAGGATTGGCATGAAGGCGTTATTGGGATTGTTGCGGGGCGCCTGAAAGACCGTTTTGCCAAGCCAGCCTGTGTGATTGCTTTTTCGCCTGATGGGCTGGGCAAGGGGTCAGCGCGAAGCATTTCCGGTTTTGCGATTGGTAATGCGATTATTGCAGCGCATCAAAGGGGATTGCTTGAAGGCGGCGGCGGGCATGATATGGCGGCGGGTTTTTCGATTATGAAAGACAAACTGGCTGCATTTCAGGCATTTATGAATCAACGCCTGCTGGATGATTTAAAAGGTGAGATTCCTAAAGTGACACATAAAGTCAGTGCTATGTTGAGCGTGGCGGGATGCCAACCCGAATTATCAGACTGGCTTGATAAGTTGGGGCCTTATGGCAGCGGTAATCCGGAACCACGTTTTGTCTTGCCTGATTGCCGCATCAAAAATATCCGCCTTGTTGGCGATGCTGGGGCGCATTTGTCCTGTCGAATTGACGATGGCAGTGGCACCACGCTTAATGCCATTGCCTTTCAGGCTGGTGGCACCCCCATTGGCCAGTTGTTACAGCAAGCGGCTGATGGGCGTTATCTGCATGTGCTAGGTAAATTGCGGCGTGACCGGTACCGAGGTGGCCGTGCCATGCAAATTGAAATAGAAGATGTGGCGACACCCCCCTTAGCTTTTGCCCGATAAAACAAGCTGAAAACCTGCCATTAGGCGGATTTTTGTGCGTTTAAGAGCCTTCGTATATTTATTTATTGTGTTTGGCGCGAAATCGGCTTGATTTGGCCGCGTTATTTGACTAATACAACCTCACTTGCCTTTATGTCCCGTTCGTCTAGAGGCCTAGGACACCGCCCTTTCACGGCGGCAACAGGGGTTCGAATCCCCTACGGGATGCCAAGTTTTTTCTGGTATTAAATCAAACCTATCAAAACGTTCATTCTGCATTTTGGACGTGTTTTGGTGTGTTATCTATTTGGTATCGGTGCCGTCCGTGGCTTCATATTGAGCGAAGTTACGCTGATTGCGTCCCATTATATAGTCGCCAGCACTGATCGGTGGATAGGTTCCTATATCAGCGTCAGGGTCAAAATCACGTGGGTCGATTATGGCGTCACTTGCCGGATCACAAAAAATGGGGATAGAAAACCGGTTCTGACTAGACCGGTTCAGCACCCGATGTTTGGTTGAGATCAGCATCCCATTCGTCCAGCGTTCCAGAAGATCACCAATGTTACAGACTAATGTGCCGTCAATCGGTGTTGCTTCAATCCATTCGCCATCGCGTCTTTGCACCTGCAAACCACCCAGATTGTCCTGCATCAATATTGTCAGAACGCCAAAATCAGAATGCGCGGCGGCGCCAAATCTTTCGGCGTCAATGTCTGTCTTATTCAAGGTGGGGTAATAGACCAGTTGCCCGCGACCTAGCGGTTTTTGATAAGCCGCGTGAAACATGTCGGCAGATTGGCCAAGACCAATAGCCAGTGCCGCCAGAATTTTCCGGCTGAGGTCAAGCACTGCATTATAATAGGGCATAATATCACGACGCAGGAAAGGTGCGACATGATCTGGCCATTGATTAGGGTGCACCATTGGTAAACCCGCTATGACATCAGGGTCGTCATCAGTAACATCAAGCCCCCAGAAAAACACTTCCTTGGCATCATAGGTTTTTGATCCTTCAAGATTAGCCATGCCTTGCGCCATCCAGCCGCGTTGATGTTGATTAACTTCAATGCTGGTTTTGTCGCTGACAGGTAAGGCAAAGAAACGGCGTGAGGCCGTAAAAGCCTTGGCACATATTTCAGCGGCAATACCATGATTGCTTATGTAGAAAAACCCTATGGTTTTCGCTGTATGAACAAGCTCTGCGGCAATTTGCGTTCGCCCTTGTTCGGTATCAATAGCGCTAAGGTCTATGACAGGTATATCTTCAAAATTTACCAAGCCGGCTTTGGCATATCCGGGCGTTTTCATATCAGGCATGACAGTACCTCTGTGATAAAAGCCATAGTTGATTGTTAATGATAATACGACTTAACGATTTGCGTGTCGAGATTGTGCAGAACAGTCAGAATATCATAAATCTCAATGCCAAATTCTGCTTTTAAAGCAGCTTTGTAAGGTGGCAGATTGGTACATTCAAGCAAGAGCGCATCAATAGGTGTTTGTGCGATCATTGCGCGAACAAGGTCAATGATTTCTGTTTCAGCGCGGTGGCGGTCTATATGAACGCCATTCTGGCTGATGATTTGATGTAGATGCGAAGCAGGCGGCATACCAACAACGGGGCCTTTAAACCCCGCCATAGCCTCAGCGTAGGCGGGTTTGCCAAGGATGCCGGCATCAAAGGTCAGAATGCCTAGTCTGTGACCATATATTGCTGTCAGACGTGGTAGGTCAATCAAAGCGGATCCAATGAATGGCAAGCGCGTCCGGCTGGCCAAATGGTTTTGCCAGTAACATAAAAACCCGCAAGATGTAGTGATAACATCACCATCGGCTGCGGTATGATCAATCTTGTCAATCGCCGCTTCAAAACCGCTGATATTTGTACGTTCAGGATGATCGGTGACAATATCTTTTACCGTGGCAGCAGGTATGGTCACTATCTCAACCGTGCAGTCATAGCTATCAGGTGAGGCGACATCTCCAGGCAGGCGCGTAAAGGCCGTATCAAGCTGCAAGACTGTCAATTTTGCCATAACGACCTCTGTTCTCCGTCCGGTCTAGCTTGATGGCCCCTGACGTACATTATCCGGTAGCCATGTAGCAAGTTCTGGCCAGATTACCAGAATGATGACCATTAACACCATCAGCAACACCATTGGAATAGCGGTACGTGCGATATAGGAAATTTCATGTTTGGTCATACCTTGCAGAACAAACAGATTGAAACCAATAGGCGGTGTAACTTGCGCCATTTCAACAACGACAACAACAAAGACGCCAAACCATATCACATCTATGCCAGCTTGCCGGATCATCGGCTCGACAATCGCCATGGTCAGAACAACCGAGGATATGCCGTCTAAAAACATACCAAGGATAATGTAAAAAACTGTCAAAGCGGCAATAAGCACGATTGGTGATAATTGCATATCATCAATCCAGCCTGCCAAAGCGCGCGGCAAACCGGTAAAGCCCATCGATAAAGACAGGAATGAAGCCCCCATCAGAATTAGAGCAATCATAGCCGACGTGCGTGTTGCCCCCATAAGGCTGGCCAGAAAAGTGTCCATAGACAATGATCGTTGCAATGCAGCTAGTCCCAAAGCGCCAACAACACCTACGGCGGCAGCTTCGGTGGCTGTGGCCCAGCCAAAATACATCGACCCAATGACAAGGAAAACAAGCATCAGAACAGGTGCCAGAAAACGGCTGTCTTTGATCATACGTGACAATGAAACGGAAGGTTCGGCGGCAGGGCGTTCAGAAGGACGTATATAATGCCAGGCAATGATATAGGCCATGAAAAGACCCGCCAGAACCAAGCCCGGCAAGACACCAGCTAAAAATAGTTTGGTAATCGACTCGTTTATAGACACGCCATAAACGATCAGCGTC
>NZ_CAXBVX010000037.1:0-18490 GCF_963979125.1 uncultured Candidatus Puniceispirillum sp. | reverse complement strand
TGATGTGTCTGCTTTGAGTGCACAGATTGCTAGCCGCGTCATGGCACTGGCAAGTGATCGCGCTGGCCAGACAATTACAGATATGCCAGAGGCTTTTGCCAAACGTATTGAAACTTTGATCACTATGGTCAAATCTGAAACTGCCAGCCCGACGATAAATCTAAATAAAGAGGATTTTGCCGCTATCAAGTCATTGGCAAAAAATCGGGACAAGCTTAAAGGTTGCAACTTTGTTGTTGATGAAACAATGACGCGTGGCGACGTAAGGGTGGCAGTTGGTGGCGTTGGTCTTGTTGATCAAATATCAAACCGAACAAAAATCCAAATAACCGAAGATGAAAAAACGGCTGATACAAAGCATGAAACTGAATCAACTGACACGCCTGTAATTGCCCAAAAAGATGAAAGTGATCAAGCAACATCAAATGCAGATAGCTTGACCGATGGCGGACCTGACGAAACGTCAATTGCTGATGCTAAAGATAATGGCAAAAGTATAACCACATCAGCCAAAGACGAAACTGAAGAGCCGGCAATAGATGACGATGCTGTGTCAGGTTCAAAGACATCTGAAGCTGAAGACGCAAACAACACAGATGACAGCGTGACATGAGCATCTTGACCGACGCCATCATGACTGATTTGAGCGCGGTTAAGCTGGATCAACCAATCAGCTTATTTGGGCATGTCAGCCGTTATGATGGCCAAATTATCGAGTGTGATGGGTTTCCTGCAAATATTGGCGCCATTTGCGAGGTGGCGACTGACGGCGACGCACCAGCAATGGCTGAGGTGATTGGTTTTAATAACGGCAATAACCTGCTTTCAATTCATGATTATGGGGCCCGAATTCTGGTTGGTGCGCGTGTGTCACTTGTCGATGATGGCACCCAGATAGCTGTTGGCGAAGGTCTTTTGGGGCGGGTAACAGATGCGCTTGGTGTGCCGCTAGATAACAGCCCGCTTCCCCCTTTGAATGGGCGCTGGCCATTAATGGGAAAAGAGCTAAACCCGTTACAACGTAAGCCTGTTGATAAACCATTAGATGTCGGGGTGCGTATCATTAACTCGATCTTGTCGGTGGGTCAGGGACAACGTGTTGGTATTATCGCTGGCTCGGGTGTTGGTAAATCAGTTTTGCTTGGCATGATGAGCCGTTTTACTGATGCCGATGTTGTGGTTGTTGGCATGATTGGGGAACGTGGACGTGAAGTTGGAAGCTTCGTAAACTATATTCTTGGCAGTGAAACTCGTGATAGGGCAACTGTAGTGGCTGTTCCCGCTGATAGATCGCCACTGTTACGTATTCGTGGCGCCGAAAGGGCAACAGCCATTGCCGAATATTTCCGCGATCAGGGTAAAAACGTTCTTCTGATTATGGATTCTTTGACACGTGTGGCGCATGCGCGACGTGAAATTGGTCTTGCCCTTGGTGAACAGCCAACATCAAAAGGATACCCGCCATCGGTGGTTTCGATGATACCAAGGCTTATTGAGCGCTCAGGTACCGGTGTTGAAGGGCAGGGGTCAATCACGGCCATTTATACCGTGCTTGCTGATGGTGATGATGCAAATGATCCTGTTGTCGATACAGCCCGCGCTATTTTGGACGGTCATATTTTACTATCACGTCAGCAAGCGCAAATGGGTATTTATCCTGCTATTGATGTTACCACATCGGTTAGTCGGGTTATGAACGATATAACTGATGCCGATCAACAAGCTGCAGCCTCACGCTTTCGGCGTCTGGTTTCGCTTTATATGGAAAATCGTGATCTTATTCTCATGGGTGGATATAGCCCGGGTCAAGACCCAGATCTTGACCTTGCTGTTGAATTATGGCCAGCTTTGACCAAACATATCCAGCAGCCAGAAGCTGAAAAATCAGATTTTGCCGTGAGTCGTGATGCGTTAATCGGTTTGATGAGAAACGCATAATGGGCAAGGATAAAACGATTTATGACAAGCTTGCCTTAAAGGAAAAGATGCTGATGATGCAAAAGGCACGCGGCATGAAAACCCTGCAGGAAGAATTGACGCGGGTAACATCAATTAAAGACCAGCTAAAGGCGATTGTTGATGATACGGCGATTAAAAAGGGTGAAACAAGTGTGCGTGAACTCCGGTCATCAAATTGGTATAGTGCACAAATACACGAACAGCTGGTTACGGTAGAAAACCGCACAGATTTTCTAAGTGAAGAAGTTGGCACCCAAAAAAAACACATTGCCGAAGCTTTGCATCGGCATAATCGCTCACTTGAAAAAGCTGACGAGCGGCGACGTGTCTTGCGCGAAGAGCGCGAAGAAAAGGCGGCATCTGATGTACCGCGTATCAACCGTCCATTAGCTGATCGCTAGATAGATTTCCTGATATTTTATGACTGGCACCGAACTTGCAATGCTTAGGCAGTGAAAGTTTTTTTCGGGAACGTCCCCGAATATAAATGCCAGGAAATGCAGTATGACAACTATCGATTCATCAGCCAAATCAGGGATGGTTCTATCCTCTGGAAATGGAGATACTTCCTCACCTGGAAGTGATAATGCCGCGTTATTTGAAACGCTTTTTGGTTTGATGCAAACCGCAGCAGATATTCCAGATGCCATGAACACACCGTCGGCTGATAACCTAGCAGCCTTGGATACAGACCTTGGCTCTTTGCCAGCCATCATTGCATCGGTGCCCTTGGGGTCGGTAGAATCTGGCGATGGCAATATGCGGTTAATCGAGCATATGAACAGTTTTATGACGCCATTGGCTGAAACCTCAAACCCAGAATCAGTACCAGATACGCTTGCGGCAGGTAAAACTGAAATTTCTGATGGCGCGCTTGCAATGGCGCAAACACTTTTGGTTGCCCAAAGCGTTGGTTTGATTGATGCAGTTGATGATCCACATGCTGATAGTGATACCCCAGCAACACTTGATTTGAAAATAGGGTCACCAATGTCAATGATGAAAAACGGTCATCATTATGATGTGCCTAATGTTCCCGTCGCTGTGCCTGCTGAATTATTTGCCAAGGCGCGTGCGCTTGTGAAAGCGGAAGTAAACGCGCCTTCACGAAACAACTATGACACTGGTCCGCAACCTGTTCATCAGCTGATGAATTTTCTAAAACAGGCTGTGGTTCCAAAGGATGAAAAACAGTCACGCATCCAGGCGTTAAAGACGCCGTTAACTGATGACGCGATGCCAAACATAATTGGCAAATCTAATGTCGCCCTTGTCACATATGATGTCCCGCATACCGTTCTAACAACTCAGGACATGGCGCCTAAATCCGCGCCAATGCCAGCTATAATGGATAATGTTGTTGGGGGCGCTGTGACCTATAATGAGTCGCATAATGTTTTAACTGCACACCAGCTTTCAAAGCTAAACAACACCGCGCCAATGCCAAACATAATTGTCAAATCTGATGAAGCACTTGTCACTTATGACGCACCGCATACCGTTTTGACTGCTCAGGATTTGGCCGGTAAAGCCGCAACAATGCCAAACATAATTGGCAAATCAGATGTTGCGCTTGTCACTTATGACGCATCGCATACCGTTTTGACCGCTCAAGATTTGGCCGGTAAAGCCGCAACAATGCCACATATAACAACAAAAATGTCTGCAGATATTGTTTCATATAGTGAGGCGCATACGGTAGTTCAGTCAAAGGCAGAGCTAAAGACATTTGATGTGGTTCAATCCGCAAAGCAGGATAAAGCCCAGATTAGCACTGTTATCGAAAGTGGTATCATGCCAGCGCCTGCCAAGGATGTGGCGGCAAGGGCATCGATCATCGTTGATAATGGCGCGATACGCATGCATAGCGAAAAGCCAGTGACCCAACGCCTAGCTACCGACTCGGCAGGCACCATTCAAACCAATGAGAGCAATAATGAATCTAGCTCTCAATCGGGTGGCAACAAAGGCGATGGTGGCGGCTTTGATCAAGCATCGCGCGGCAATTCTCAAACTATGACCGCGCATCGTCTTAACATGACTGATAAGGCGTGGCAGCAAGGCTTTGTGCGCCGCATTGAAAATAGCATCAAGAATGGCAGCGGCGAAATCCGTATCGCGCTTGAACCAAGGCAACTTGGCCGGATGCAGGTTAAGCTGGGCTTTAATGGCGATGCAACACGGATTCAAATTACCACCGAAACGGCCGCTGCTGCGGCATTGTTATCCGAGGGCGAAAACCGCTTGAGTCAAATGCTGGATCAAGCTGGACTTCGGCTTGGTAATTTACAGACAAATAGCTCAGGCGCGTCTGGTTTTGACCAGAATAATAATTTGGGCGGACAGGCAAATTCAGGCCATACCGGCACCTCTTCAGGTAATGATGACCAGGCAAAAGGCAAAAACCAAAGCCAAACTATGCGCGGTGAGGTCGATAATGCCGAAGAAACGACAAATACATTAGAAAATGACAATAAAACAGTTTTGAATATTTTGGCGTGATGATAGATTTCTACAAAGGACGGAATGATGGCTGAAAATGATGATGAACCAAAGAAGTCCAAAGGGTTTCTTATAAAAATTATCTTATTCGTGGTAGGCGGATTTGTTTTGATTGGCGCAGGCCTTGGCGGGGGCTATATGCTGTTTGGTGCGGCTCAACCTGATCCGTCCGAGCAGATTGAGGAAATCATAGAACGAAAGATGCAAGAGGCTGAGGCTGCCGAACAGGAAGCTCTCGATAACGAAACAGCCCAACGTGTATCTAAAGAAACACCCGAAGTTGAAAACTTCGTGACTATTTATTACGAATTTCCGGGTACCTTTACGTCAAACCTTATGGGGTCGCGTAAAATGCTACAGGTTGGCGTGGGCGTTTCAACGCAATATGACGACAGCATAATGGAAATGGTTGAATCGCATCAACTTGCGCTTCGTTCTGTCGTTCTTGGCGTTCTGAGTGAGTTTGGCGAAGAGGATGTTCAGGGTATTGCAGGCCGTGAAAAGCTTGCTGTCGCAATGCGAGATGCGATGAATGCCAAGCTTGTAAGTCTCGAAGACTTCGGGGGTGTGGCAGAAGTACATTTCACATCCTTTGTATTGCAATAAACGTCTAACATAGAATAGGTGTAATCGTGGCATCCACGCGTAAATTAAGTAGCGACGAAGTCAACGCCCTTATCGAAGGGCTTGGCTCTGACGCGTCACCAACAGCATCCCCGGATGTTGGTGATATGGCAGATGTCCGTGCGTTCAAGTTTGGCGAGGATGATCTTTCGCTCCTTGGTGACTATTATGCACTTCGCATGATTAATGAACGTTTTGCGCGGTTTGCCCGGTCTGTGTTCTTGCCAATGTTGCGAGTGCAGCCGCGTATCTCGTCATTCCCGCCCGAAGTCAAAAGCTTTGACGAATACGCAGCGGGTATTGACAGTTTTATGAGCCTGAATATCAGCCGCATCGAAGAACTGCGTGGCAGTATGCTTACAGTGCTAGCCCCAACATTTATTTCGGTGCTGACCAATTCCTACTATGGCGGTAAAATTGAAGGCAACAAATCGCGTCGTCCGGAATTCACCGCTACCGAGGAACGCGTGATTCAGTTGATCAATCGCGGACTGAACGAAACCTTGGAAAACTCATGGCGTGATCTGATGGAGATCAACCTGTCACATCAAAGTAGTGAGGTTAACACCCAGTTTGCATCTTTTGTTGATGGTGCTGACCTGGTCATTATTTGCTCATTTGTCGTACAGTTGCCCGACATTGACGCCGCCAGTTTCGATGTGATTTATCCATTACAGACGCTAAAACCTATTGCGGCACAATTACGCTCTCGTGTGCAATCAGACCGTATTGAAGATGACCAAAGTTGGCGTGACCGGATGGAACATGCAGTTCTTGATATTCCAATCAAAATGAAAGCCAAACTGAGTGAGCCAGTTGTGTCGATGAGCAAGCTTATTCGGTTGCAAGAAGGTGATGTGTTCCCAATCCAGATTGGCGACGGTGTTGAAGTTTTGATGGACGAACGTCGCTTTTATTATGGAGAAATGGGAGAAGTTGGGGGGCAATCTGCCATTAACCTGACATCGCGCATAGTTGAATAGTCGTAGCGGTAAATCCTGGCATATTCATGCTGGATCCGTGTTAAGAGAGGATAATTAGATGTCTGACGAACCAGAAAATGTTGTTGAAGAAGCCGAAGCGCCAGTTGCCAATAATGCAGCCACTGATGAACGTATCAGTATGGAAAATATGCGTGTTCTTGAAAATATCGATGTCAGTCTGACAGTCGAAGTTGGCAGTGCCGAGATCAAAATCCGTGATTTGCTTAGGTTGAATGAAGGTTCAGTGATCGAATTGGATCGTTTGGCAGGTGACCCGCTTGATATTCTGGCGAATGGCACAATGATTGCCAAAGGTGAAGTGGTCATGGTTGGTGAACGCTTTGGTATTCGGTTCTCTGAAATTGTTGCACCTGAAAAGCGGATGGAAACGCTATAAAGCGCTGTCAATTTTTCGACATAAATCCATGCCAGCTTATTTTGGTAATTATACAGGCGACATCCCTGTAGAAACATTGATCTGGCACCTTTTTAAAACATTTAAAAACAACGCCTTATAATAAAATAAATGTCATAACGTGCGTCTGGCACGGTCTTTGCCTTGTTTGAAATGAATATTCATTCAGGGCGGAGACAGGTTATGACGCTGACAACAATAACAACTGAGCAGGGGCTTATTACCCTAGCGTTTCTGACGCTAATGCTTTTGCTATTGATTATCGTACGTAAATTTCGTGGTGGAATTAAAAAACGGTTTCAGCAAGAAAAACGCATACATCTCATTGAAGAAATGTCTATGTCGCCGCATGAACGTTTGCGGCTTGTCGATGTTGCAGGCACAACATTTCTGATTTTTACGGCAAAAGGGCAGCCAGGCACAATTGTCCAATTGGACAAAAACGTAGTTACTTCAAAGCCAGTGGTGCAAAAACCCGCCCCGCCGCCTACACAACCACCTAAATCCACCCCATCGATTCCGACAGCAAAACCAGCGTCTCAAACAATCAAGGCTGAGACGCTAGATGCCGAGGAAAACCCTATTTCCGCAGCTATAAAGCAAGCGCGCCTTCGTAACCCAAAATTAGGATTAGAAGAATGACCCGTATCATGCGCATCCTTATAACGTCCCTGCCTATTGCTATACTTTCATTATGTGGTGTGATGAGTGGTGCTGAAGCCCAGCTTGTTGGCGACACACCGCCGGGTCTGCCAGCCTTCAATATAACAGGTGGCGAAGACGGCTCATCAACCTATTCATTGTCATTGCAAATATTGGCGCTAATGACGGCGCTGACAGTGTTGCCGTCGCTTGTTTTAGGCATGACCTCCTTCACGCGCATCATCATAGTTTTATCAATTTTACGTCAGGCAATGGGTACTCAGCAAACGCCACCTAATCAGGTGCTTGTTGCGATTGCTCTATTTTTGACATTCTTCATTATGGCACCAACATTTACCCAGCTGAATGACTCTGCGCTGTCTCCCTATATGGATGGCACCATGCCGATGGAAACGGCAATTTCAGACGGCACCAATATTATGAAGGATTTTCTGGTCCAAAATACGCGTGTAACTGATCTGGTCATGTTCACTGAAATGGCTGGCGATACAACCTATGAAGATCCCAAAGATGTGCCATTAACAGTTCTATTGCCAGCATTCATCACATCCGAATTGAAAACGGCTTTTCAGATTGGCTTTCTGTTGTTTTTGCCATTTTTGGTAATCGATATGGTGATTGCGTCAATTTTGATGTCATTAGGTATGATGATGCTTAGCCCGATGCTAGTTGCATTACCTTTCAAGCTTTTATTGTTCGTTCTGGTCGATGGCTGGGCGATGACAGTCGGTTCCCTGGTAGCTACCTATTCCGGATCATAACGCGGATATTGCCCTACTTATCACTTTAAAGAATAGGAATGCTGATTATGGATTTTGACTCAAATGTAGAATTTCTGCGCATTGCATTTTGGCAGATCATTATTGCCGCAGGTCCCCTTCTTGGGGTTGCCCTCGCAATTGGTTTGTTGATTGGTATTTTTCAAGCCGCCACCTCTATTAACGAGCAAACCCTCAGCTTTGTTCCGAAACTGGTTATCGTAATGCTTACCTTTGGATTGGTGTCCAGCTTTATGCTGGCACAACTATCTGACTATTTCGCCTTCATCTTTGATCAAATTGCTACCATCAGTTAAGTGTTATAATGCTCCCTCTTGTCACCCAAAATATGGTTGCTCTGCCCGGCATGGATTTGCAGTGGATTGTGACAGGCTTACTACAATATTTAGTTGCAAGCCTCAGAATTGGCGCATTCATGATTTCGTCGCCTATGTTTGGCGCACGGTGGATGCCATTACAGATAAGAATTATAATGTCCTTTATGTTGGCCATGAGTGTCGCTGGACACGTTCAGCCAATTGACGTCAATATCATTACGTCTTTGCCAGGCATTGTGATTATGGCAAGCGAGATCACAATAGGCTTGGCAGCCGGTCTGATTTTGACAATATGGTTTGCAGGCGCACTTCTTGCTGGTGAAAAAATAGCCTCAACAGCTGGTCTTGGTTTTGCCGCACAAGTTGATCCATCAACAGGTGGCCAAACGCCCGTTGTCAGCCAGATATTATATTTATTTTTGACTGTCATTTTTCTGTCTCTGGATGGGCATCTTCTGGTTATCAGCATAATGCTTAAATCTTACAGTATTATGCCACTTGGGCATGTTCCGGATATGGGCGTTCTTGTTGAAGCTGGTATAAGTGCCGCTGGATCGATGTTCTTTGTCGGTGCCATCATTATGCTTCCTGTTGTGATCGTTTTACTTATGATCAATGTGTCGATTGGCGTGATCACGCGCTCGGCACCTCAGCTAAATCTATTTTCGTTTGGTTTCCCAATCTCGATGTTGGGCGTCTTTATCGTCCTGTATTTTTCAGCAGGAACCCTTTCAAGCAACATGTCAGATTTAGTGTTTAATGCGATTGGCGATGTGCAAACAATGATGGAGAATTTGGCAAATGGCTGAAGAATCCAATGATGGGCAGGAAAAGACCGAAGACCCCTCCGAACGGAAACTCGAAAAAGCCCGTGAAGATGGCCAAGTATTATCTTCAAAAGAAGCCTTTGTATTCACAACATTGGCCATGGGTGTTGTTCTGTTCATGGGACTGTCTTCAGTCTCATCAGCAGGTTTGACGCATTGGGGTACCTTATTCCGCTGGGATCACGCCGATCAGATCGACACATTGGCTTTTGGCAAGCTAGTACAGTCATTCTGGATGATTATCATTGTATCAATCATCATTGGCGTGCCGATGATGATTGTTACTTTGTTCACGCAGCTTGCCGTTGGCGGCGTTAATTTTGCACCCAAGTCGTTGGCATTCAAACCTAACCGTATTGATCCCATCGCGGGTATGAAGCGCATGTTTTCGGCTAAATCGCTTGTTGAGCTTGGAAAATCGATATTAAAAGTCGTGCTTTTGTTTGGCACCGCCGGCTTACTTATCTATAGCCAGCTTCCCAGTATTTTGCGTTTATCTGAAGGTACCCTTAACGGTGCCATGTCAAAAATGGGTGACGTGTTTCCCGCGCTTCTTGGGGCAATGTTGGTCGTGCTTTTTATTATCGCTGCGATTGATTATTCATGGCAAAGCTACTCACATAACAAAAAGCTCAAAATGAGCCGCCAGGAACAGAAGGACGAACATAAACAAACCGAAGGTTCACCTGAAGTTAAAGCTAAAATTCGTCGCATGCAGATGGAGCAATCACAAGCATCCAGTCAGCAACGCGAGTCGCTTGAAAATGTTTCAGACGCTACAGCTATTATCACCAACCCAACACATTTTGCCGTCGCGCTTAAATATGTTGCGGGTGAGGCTGGCGCACCCGTGGTTTTGGCTATGGGTAAGGGGCGGATTGCAGAGCAAATCATCGAACGTGGAAATGATGCAAGCATTACAATCATGCGTAGCCCACTACTTGCTCGTGCTTTATTCTTTACCAGTGAAATTGGCAGTGAAATTAGCGAAAAATTATATAATGCTGTTGCCATCGCCTTGGCCTATATTTATCGCATTGATAATGGTGAAACGCTTGGCATGCCGGATATCGATCTGCCAGAAGATCTGCGTTTTGATGAGCATGGTAAAATTAGTAAGGATGCAGAGTAATGGCACGTCGTACGCATAGAAGTTTAGGAGAGATGATAAGTACTGTATGCTTCTATGGTGTTTCGGCTGCTGCTTTTGTGCATGGTCTGGCGTCGCTTGATGAAGCTGAGCCCCTTTATAAAACAATTCTGATCTTTGTCGCTTCGTTTCTATGCTTTCTGGGAGGGGCAAGATTTTCAATTGCCAATATGTTTGATCAAGGTCAGAGGCAGAAGAAATGACGCTTAAGAAACATGACAAGCCCGTGCAACAGCCAAATTGCTTTGAATGCAAATTCCATTTCATCACGCATGAGCGTGGTCGGCCATATGGATGCCAGAAATTCGGATTTAAGGGACAATTTTTACCATCACGGCACGTTTTTGAGGCAACTGGCATGAAATGTGCTTACTTTCAGTCGAGGAAGGCGCCTGTTAGGCGTCGTTCTTCGTCCTAATTCGTCAGGAGACAGTTATGAGCAGCGAATATAATGCGGTGCAGGAAAGCATCAAAATCGCGCTAGATGCAGCAGATGCTGCTACAGACGTATCGTCTGAATTTAATAAAATTAAGCGTGAAAACAAAAAACTGGAAGGGTCAATCAAGATGATTCATCGCTATACAGCAATTATATTTGCCAGTTCAATGGTTGCCGCGGTGGCGGCGTTGATTTTCGCGTCACTTATTTATTTCAGAACGCTGTCTGATCTGACAACAATGACCACGACAAGTCGTGAAGCTTTGGTCGTATTTGCTGAGAATGTGGATACGATGAACAGCTCGCTGGATAAGCTAAAAGTGTCGTTGGAAGCCCAGCAAGAGCTCGTTTCGTTGAATAAAACGCTGATTGCAGATCTTGATACCTTGCGGACAACGATTATCGATTCAAACCGCGAAGTCATAGCTAGTATGCGTGATAGTAACGAAAAAATGTCTGCTGATAATGACAAGCTTGCCAAAGCGATTACCAATGGTATCGCCAATGAAATGGGCAGTCAGACAAGCAAAATCACCAAACAGATGGCCCAGCTGGCAAAATCAAACGAAGGTGCTATGGACTCATTGGCACGAAGCATGGCAAGCAACGAAGTGCTTAGCCAAGTATCCGCCAATCAGGCAATGCTTGCCAACCATTTAGAAGGGTTGTCAGGACAAAACCAACAGATTCTTGCGCAGTTTAAGGCAAAAGATAATAAGGTCAGCTATCCGTGATCGAACAGCGGCAAAGAAGGGTTCTGACATGAATCCTTATTTTGCGTGCTATGCACCTAAGGCCATCCGATGAATCAAAACGACACCAGTGCTGACAGGAACCAAACTGGCCAGTCGCCTAATGGCCAAGCGTCAAAGGGCGCCTTTGGGTATGAGGCAAGCCCAAACCCGGATACTGTTAGTGACACAGGCGCTGCCAGCCCACAGGATCAAGCACCGCGTAACAGTTTTTTATCTATCGCTGAAATTGGTACGATTTCGCGCTCTCGAACACTTCGCCTGCAAAAAGAAGATGCGATTGTTGCCATTGATGCAAAGGCGTATCACGGTGATATTGACACATTCCTGGACATTCTGTTTGAGCTTGAAAATGATAAATCTGTCATGCTTACAATCTGGCGCAAGGGGATTGTATATAACATCATTGTGCGTGGTCCTCTTGGCTGCACATTAGAATATTCCAAGCCCGAAATATCCGAAGCCATTAATAATGACTTTAAGACGGCGGATATAGGTCATCCTGACGATTACGTGATGTTTGAAGTGCTGCGCGATATGAAACGCAAAACAGAAATCATTGATACGCGGCCGTCTGATGTTGTTCTGTTCATACCGGTAATATGGCTTATGCAAAATCGGCTCTGGGAAGCATTGCTGGCAGTGACCTTGATTTATGGTGTAACCCTGAGCGTCCATTGGGTGCTGTTTGTGATCGCTTACATATTGCTGTCTCTCTATTTCAAAAAGGCACAAGTCCCGCTTAGACGAAGCTTCAGCCTTTTCAAAGAGCGGCAAATGTGGCTGGTAATTGCTGCGCGGTCATTACGCGAAGTACAGGAAATATGTCGTAAAATTGATCCCAAATGCGATTTTATAGATAGTGAAATCGGGCCTGTTCCGGTTGATGATGCGCCTGTTAAGAAACGCCGCCGTCCAAGGACAAGATGATCTTTATCATCAATCAATACGCTTAGCTTGCTGCTAATCTGGCTATATCAAATACATATATAACACAGCCTAAACGCTGACAGTCACGGCCTGTTGCGGGGATGATGATACTCTTCCAGCGCCTATGAAACCTTAAACCTTGGGCACATTCGCTAGTGTTCGATCACGCTCGGTCACGTTATCTGGATGCTTGTCTTGAATATGGTTCTGCATTGTGTGGCTGAGGTCACATATGCCCACCGTATCGTTATGTCCATTTCGACAAAGCTCCATACCCACCGCCCACGCCCACGCAACACAATAGGTCACACAAATGACAAACCATCACCCTTGCATAGGATGATGGCTGGAACATGTTGGACTGTATCTGCTAACGCCAGAAGACGCATCTGCCCCACCGGAAGAGGAATGTGATCCAATGGAACACGCCCCAGAAGACAGGAAGGCTAGCAGGTGAATGACCTAGTAATTAATCTCAATTTCGATGCGGCGGTTCAAAGCACGCCCATCGGATGTATCATTGCTTTCCAGCGGTTTGGACTCGCCAAAGCTGACAGCCTGCATACGGTTACCTGGCACCTGACCACTATCTTCAAGCGCTTGCACAACGCTTGATGCACGTGCGGCGGCCAGATCCCAATTGTCGCGGAACTGTGATCCAAAGATCAATGGCACATTATCCGTGTGACCTGATACATTGATAGAGCTTGAGCCACCCGCGCTCACCTTTGCGATTTGTTGCATTATTTCTTTCGCATCAGCTGTAAGCTCGGCTGACCCCGAAGCAAAGGCACCACCTGATCCAACAGTAATAAGGACACGGTCTTCCTCGCGTTCGACCGCCACAAGCCCTTGGCCAATTTCCTGACGCAAGGCGACTTTCAGCTCATCTTCAGCAATTTCGGCTTCGGCATTTTGTTTTTCCTGCTGTTCTTGCGCTTCGGCAGTTTCGGCTTCAGACTGAGACTGGCTCGCGCTGGCAGATTCAGCCGCGGCTAGCATTTTTTCAAGCTGTTCCTCCAGCCCACCAAAAAGAACTTCAGCGTCAGATTTGCCGGCGGCATCCTTAGCCTGCTCAATCGCATTCAAGGTTTCTTTCAAAAGCTGTGGCATATTTTCTTCTGGCGCATCGGTAGGGGTGAAATTCACCACAACTTTCTCACCAAGGGACTCGACCTCAATCTCACCGCGCGCGATGGCCTCTTCCAGTGCCTTTACAATATCTTCGGCACTTTCGCTATCGCCGCCATCATCATCTTTATCTTTATTCTTAATATCCAAATCAGGCTGCGTATCTTTTGTTGTTTCCTGGTTCATCTGGTTGGTCGCCGATGGCGCTGGATTTGGGCTGAAATTCAACGATAGAATGGTGGTGCCTTTTGGCTGTTCGACAATGGGCACGGTGCGTTGCACACCAAAGGCATTTTTTAATGAACCCGAAATCTGCTTGAATTTTGGCACGTTAAATTCCGCAAAAGACAGAATAAGAACGAAGAACGCCATCAACAATGTCGCCATATCGGCAAAGGTAGCCATCCATGCTGGCGCCCCGACAGGAGGACATTTAGGACAGTCTTCCTCTTCCTTCTCTTCGACTTCTTCTGTTTCTTCAGCCATCGTTCAAATCCTTCTTAGCCGTGCCATTCATTGCTTTATAAGCGCGTCACTATTGCAAAGCGCTATACAGCTTCCTCAAGCTTCGCCTGAAGCTTAGGTGGCAGGTTAGAGACTAGTTGATCCTGAATGTTCCGCGGAGACTCACCTCGGGCAATGTTGCGCAATCCTGCAACAACCATTTCACGATAGATGGTTTCATATGTTGTATAGCCTTCGAGCTTGGTAAGCATCGGCGAAAAAAGAACATTCGCGATAAAAGCGCCATATAGCGTTGTCAGCAAGGCAACAGCCATAGCCGGGCCAATAGCTTTTGGATCCGCCATGTTACCCAGCATCAACACCAAACCAACCAATGTACCGATCATGCCCATAGCAGGGGCAATATCGATCCAGGCTTTCACAACATTTTGATTGGCCTCATGGCGCATCTTCATGGCCTTGATTTCTTGCGTCAGCTGGGCGGTAAGTTTGGTTTCGTCAGCACCATCAACCAGCATCTGCATGCCTTTGGAGAAAAACTTGTCGGGCACTTCCTGACCCTCAAGCGCCATCATGCCGTCTTTACGGGCAATTCCGGCCAGTTCAACCATGCGCTCAATTAGGTCTTCCTGCTTTTTAATGGGCGGAAGAAAAGCCTTTCCCATGACGCCAAAGCTTCCTAGAAATGTTGCTAGGGGCGTTGTGTACATAACAGCAAAGAAAGTGCCGCCAAACACAATTAAAACTGATGGTGTATCAATAAAAGTGCCGAGGCCACCACCAGATAGCATAGCCCACATAATCATGCCGATGGCACCAAGTATTCCTATAAGAGAAGCTAAATCCATAAGTTTATTCCACCTTTAAAATGGGCATGCATACCCCCGAGTCATAGCAATTACCGTACCAACTTAGACATTTTGTCATTATCAGCACGTTTGGCGGCACGTTTTATGCACATAACAATGTTTAACGCGTCACTAAATAAGTGTATTCTTATATTTTAGGAATACAACAGTGAGATTACGTAAGGAGATCACATGCGTGAGCAAATGCGAAATCGACTATATGTATTGTCTATAATGCTATTATTTTTTGGTGCGGGGTTTGCCAATAATGCTCAGGCAACTTTGTTCATGGCTCGCGATCATATTGTTGTTGACCTAAGACACGGGGTTGACTGGTTGCGTTGCAGCATCGGCCAGCGCTGGAACGGCGAAACATGTACTGGCGAGGTGCTTTCGCTTAATCATGAAATGATTGCTCAGGCTATAGAACAGGCAAATGAACAACTTGGCGGGGAATGGCGTTTGCCAAGTCGCGTCGAGCTTGAGGGGCTGGTATGCAATGAATGTGGCCCCCCTAAAATTGATGCAGATATGTTTCCTGCAACAGACGTAGTGCCATATTGGACAGGTCAGATAAACAAATTTGCTAAGCGTCACATCTGGTCAGTCAATTTTGCAACAGGGCTTACATATGGCCGTTTTTTCCCGTATCAGCAGCTAGCCGTTCGCCTTGTTCGTGATCGTCGTTAAGTTCGTTATTTGCGTCTCGCCGGTCAAGCCACCAAAATAGAAGCTTGAATAAAAACATGATGCTACCGCCGATACAAATGACGGCTGCAACCCGTTCGGTTGTAACAACACGCAGATGAACAGCCTTGTCGCCGGCTGTTAGGCCAACAATTACAATCATCAAAGCCATCATTATGAAGGCTCGTATAAATTGACAACGGTGACAGACGCTACCTCTGGTTGGCTTTAGGCGGCTAAGAGAAATCATCTTCGTCCTTCAACAGTACATCTATAATTAGGTATAGCTTATATGGTTAATACGACCACTACAATAATCATGCCATCTTGTTCCGATCATGCATCAAAATGACGCAATATTCCTGTCTGTTTGTTGACAGGTGGCTTTTAAAAGAAATCTGAAATCACATAACTGACTGTTTACGTGTAACCTTTTTGTCGAAAAAGTGACACTGCCCCCTGTCAAATAGAAGTTTTGCAAGCTTCATTTTTGACTCGCATAGTGCTTTCAACAGGGAGGTAACTATGCAGTTAATGCCATCAGTAAATTTGAAGCAAAAGCAATCTTTGGTTATGACGCCACAGTTGCAACAGGCAATCAAATTGTTGCAAATGACAAATATGGACATCGCCGCGTTTTTAGAAGAACAGGTGCTTGATAATCCCTTTGTTGAAGTGTCTTCACCTGACAAATCAAATGAAGGTGAAAAAACGAACACTAGTGACGCAGACCTACATTCATCTGAGACTGCACATGATGCGTTTTCTGATGCTGATAATGGTCACGATACAACTGATTTGTCGTCTTCGATTGAAAATGGAACAGCCCTTGCGGATGATCCCACCGCGCATAGCGATCTTGAAAATCGGTTTAGTTCAGAAGGCCTTGATCTTGGTCGTTCGGCTACCGGCGCAAAGGCTGCTATCGACAGCGATTGGGATGACCTTGCAGGTTTAGTTGCTGACCGTCCTGCCAGCTTGCGCGAATTTATTTTGCGTCAGGTTGATCTCACTATCACCGACACCAAACAACGTTTCATTGCATATGAATTGACAGACGCCCTAGAGCCAAGTGGATGGCTTGGCCGGTCAGTTGACGATGTAGCGGACATGTGTACATGTACGATTGATGATGTCGAAGACGTATTGGCTGTTTTACAGACACTTGAACCTGAGGGTGTTTTTGCCCGCGATTTGGCTGAATGCCTTTACATTCAGGCGCGTGAGCAAGGTGTTCTATGTGAAACAATGGCTTTGATACTGGACAATCTGGATGTTCTTGGCCGTGGCGATATGCAATGGCTAGCACGCAAGGCAAAATGCGATGTTTCTGACATTGGTGACATACTTGGGCGTATTCGTGAATTTAATCCAAAGCCTGGCGAAGGTTTTGAGAGTAACCAGTTCATTGCCAGTGCCCCTGATGTGGTCGTCACAAGGGGTAAAATGGGTTGGGTTGTCGATTTGAACCGATCAACATTGCCGTCTTTGGTCATTGATGAAGATTATGGCAATAAAGTTGCCAGTACCAGCCGGGGCGTCAAAAAGGATGAAGCCAAGAATTTTGCAGGAGAAGCGCTAGGATCAGCACGCTGGTTAAAGCGGGCTCTTGAACAAAGGAATTCGACAACTTTAAAAATTAGCGGAGAGGTGATCCGCCACCAAAGTGAATTTCTTGTGCATGGATTAGCCGCCTTAAAGCCATTGGCACTTAAAGATGTTGCCGAAGCTGTAGGAATGCATGAAAGCACTGTAAGTCGTGTAACAAGCGGGCTGACAATCTCAACCCCAAAGGGATGTTTCGCACTTAAGTCTTTCTTCAGTGTATCTATTGCCACCACGGATTCAGGCGACGGCACGGCAGCGGCTGCGGTTCGCAATATGATTAAAGAAATAGTCGGTGGCGAGACCAGCGGCAAACCGCTAAGTGATGATGCGATTGCCGCTTTGGTTGCCAAGAAGGGGGTAAAATTAGCCCGGCGTACCGTAGCTAAATATCGTGATATGTTAAGAATACCGTCATCTTCTGAACGGCGCCGGCAAGCCCGACTGAATATGGCTAGCTAATCTAGTCTTCTAGCTAAACTAATCTTCCAGCTAGTAAAGTCTTCCAGCTAAACGTGTCTTAAATATCACATCACGTGATTGCAAAAGGCAGTTTTATTTGGCTAACGGGTCTGGTCTAGACCCCTTTGCCACCTACAGCCATGCGTGTATTGATGAACTCTTCACTGCTTGATGCGTAATTTGCAAAATAGTTGCTAAGTGGCACAGTAACCGTTTCGGTTGTGTTCTCAGCTTCATCATAATGCACAAACTGAACACCCAAATTACCAGTATTCGTTTCTGCGGTGAATTCCTGATCTGCCTGCAACTCATGATTGGCAAAATGATCGGCTACGGCATCAAAAGCGCGCGCGTCTAAATCACTATCAAATCTGTCCTGCATGGTTTCTCTCCTTGAATAATTTTACCAAGAGTTACTATGCAGACATGAGTGCATTAATCATGCCAAGTTGTTTTATGGCATTATCATCACGCAACGAATATTGGTAAAAACCTGAACTTAGTCAGTCTTAGCAGTGCCTCGTTCGCTTAATAGTTCTATAAGGGCTTTTGCATGTTCATCGGACAACCCTAAGTCGGTCTGCATTTGCTTTATACGCTCATGTTCTTCTTGTGAAATTATGCCATCAGCAAGCGCATGTACGATCTCAGCCTCAAATATATCTTTGCGGCGTGCAACTTGATTGGCAAAGGCTGTGGCAACAATACCAGTCAGCAGGGCCACAACACATATACCCATGATCGCGGTTGCCGCCCCTACGAGTTTGCCAAGTGACGTCATTGGGGACACATCACCATAACCAACAGTCGTCAGTGTAATTATTGACCACCACATCGTTGTTGGTATTGATGAAAAATTCTCTGGCTGAACTTCATGTTCGACCACATACATCAATGCGCTAGACACAAATAAAGCGATACAAAATAGATAGAGTGCAGCTCCAAAGGCATT
>NZ_CAXBVX010000036.1:0-18726 GCF_963979125.1 uncultured Candidatus Puniceispirillum sp. | reverse complement strand
CCATGGGGTCAGATGAGCTTTTGGGGTGCGACCGTTATTACCAACCTGTTCTCGGCTATTCCGTTTGTTGGTGAGAGTATTGTAACATGGCTCTGGGGAGGGTTTTCTGTTGATAATTCAACGCTAAACCGCTTTTTCTCACTACACTATTTGTTGCCGTTTGTTATTGCAGGCGTAGTGATACTGCATATTGTAGCCTTGCATCGTTTTGGCTCCAATAACCCAATTGGCATTAATGCTAAAGGCCCGCAGGACACAATTTCATTTCATCCTTATTATACAATTAAGGATGTCGTAGGTATTGCTATGTTCCTCTTGCTTCTTGCAATGGCAGTATTCTTCTTCCCCAATGCGATGGGGCATCCGGACAATTACATTCCTGCCAACCCGATGCAGACACCTGCGCATATTGTGCCTGAGTGGTACTTCCTACCTTTCTATGCGATCTTGCGGGCGGTGCCTGACAAGCTTGGTGGCGTATTGATGATGTTTGGTGCGATTGCGGTGCTGTTTGTTTTGCCATGGCTGGATCGCTCGCCTGTGCGTTCGGCGCGCTTCCGTCCGGTCTTCCGCATTTTCTTCTGGTTGTTGATTATTGATGCGGTTCTGCTTGGTTATCTTGGCGCAAAGCCTGCCGAGGGCATCTATGTGATCCTGTCACGTCTGGCGACTGCATGGTACTTCTTGCATTTTCTTGTCATCCTGCCATTGCTTGGGGTGTTTGAGACGACCAAGCCGTTACCAAAGTCAATCTCTGAGCCAGTGCTGGCGACTGCGAAGGGAGCCTAGATCATGATAAAGGCACTAATTACTGCAACAATAGCTCTTACAGCGGCCTTTGGTGTGTCCAATATGACTGTTGCGGCTGGCGGTGACACTACCGAATTGCAAACCCGTGAATGGAGCTTTTCGGGGCCTTTCGGCACTTTTGACAAAGCCTCTATGCAACGTGGATTTCAGGTCTATCGTGAAGTCTGCGCTGGGTGTCATTCGATGGATCTGATCGCCTTTCGTAATCTGGCTGATCTTGGTTATAACGAAGCCGAGATCAAGGCGATCGCGGCTGAATATGAAGTTCAGGATGGCCCTGACGATGAAGGTGAGATGTTCATGCGTCCGGCACGTCCGGCTGACCGAATCCCTGGCCCCTATCGCAACGATAATGAGGCACGCGCCAGCAATAACGGTGCCATGCCTGTTGATCTGTCGCTAATCGCCAAAGCACGTGCGCATGGGCCTGATTATCTGTACAGCTTACTGCTTGGCTATAAGGAAGCCCCAGCTAGCGTCGAAATGCCTGAAGGCATGTATTATAACGCGGCTTATTCGGGCAATCTGATTGCTATGCCACAGCCGCTTTATGGTGATGATGTTGAATTTGCCGATGGCGCTGATGCGTCAGTTCAAGGGGCGGCGGCAGATGTGACCCAGTTCCTGATGTGGGCGGCAGAACCGAAAATGGAAATTCGCAAGCGCATAGGTGTTGCGTCGGTATTTTTCCTCAGCATTTTCCTGATCTTGAGCTATCTGGCCAAGCGTCGGGTCTGGGCTGATGTGCACTAAACCAGCCTAAATATCCTATCTAAATAAACATCAAAACCCCGTCAGATGCGTCTGGCGGGGTTTTCTTATGGACAGGCTTCGTCGGATTTATTCATCATTGCGTTGGTTATACAGGCGGTCATTATGATGGCGATACCGATCATGGTAAAGACATCCAGTATCTCGGCAAATATATAAACCCCGATTAATGCCGCGCTCGCAAATTCCAGATAGGTGAGGGGAACAAGCTTTGCCACTGGTGCCAACCGTGCCGCTTGGATCATCAACAGTGATGATATTGACCCGATCAACGCGGCTACAGCTGGCGGCATAATAAATATCTGCGCGTTCCATATCACGGTCGGAACCGATTGCTGATATATGGCTAGGGTCGCTCCGTAAAGGCTCACCATCAAACTGCTGGCTACCAGCCCGTCCTGCAACAACAAATATATTGGTGGCTGTGTTTTGCCAAGTTTGCGGGTAAGCACAATATATAGGCTGAACATCACGGCGGCGGCCAATGGATAAAGGCTACCCAGAAAAGTTGCATCAAGCTCAGTTGGCCTGATGATGAACATGACCCCGCAAATCGCCATGATGATAAGCATTATATGCCGTAGGCGTAACGCCTCGCCAAGGATGAAATAGCCAAGCACGACAATAAATAATCCCTGTATCGTGAACAGCGCGAAAGCGACCGCGATGGGAACATGCCGCAAACCGGCAAAGAACAGCCCCATTGATAAAGCAAGGGCAAGTGAGCGTACCAGATTGAGCCATTTCATTCCGGCAAAGGGATTGCCATAAAGGCGACGCTCCTTAAAGGTGATGACAATAAAGGCGATGCATGCCTGAATGAAAAAATAAAGACCGACAGCCAGCAATATTGGCACGCGCTCATCCTGCATTTTCATAAAGCTGTCTTTGACTGGAAATAGCATTGCGGCAGTCGCTATACAGGCCATGCCTATCAAATGTGTGCGTCGGTTATCGGTTTCATGTGACATACGTTACCATATGAATCGTTAACCATATGGCGATAGACCAAAAGTATCACTTGCAATGCGTGTTCGAAAGTATGGTCAGTTCCAGGGTTTAAACATTAAACCGGAAATGGAACACGTCGCCATCGACAACTTTATAGTCCGACCCTTCAACACGTAACTTACCTGCATCCTTGGCACCGCTTTCCCCTTTACAGGCGATAAAATCGGCATAGCTGATCGTCTCGGCGCGAATAAAGCCACGCTGGAAATCGGTATGGATTACACCGGCAGCTTGCGGGGCGCTGGCACCTGCCGCCACCGTCCATGCGCGTGCTTCCTTTGGTCCGACGGTAAAGAATGTCAACAGATCAAGTAGCCCGTATCCGGCGCGAATAAGCCGTGACAGCCCAGTTTCAGACAGGCCTAATTCAGACAGGAATTCAGCCTTATCATCATCGTCAAGCTGTGCAATCTCGGATTCGATAGCGGCGGAAACAACCACATAGGCTGCGCCTTCGCTGGCGGCCTTATCGGCGACAAGCTTGGTAAAGTCATTGCCCGTCGCGGCATCCCCTTCGGCGACATTACAGACATAAAGCACAGGCTTTGACGTTAATAGCTGAAGATAGGGCAGGCGCAATGTTTCAGCGTCGGTTAATCCCCCCGTACTACGGGCTGGATTACCATCGGACAGGTGCGCAAAAAGTTTTTCCATCAAGGCCAGATCGGCTTTGGCATCACTATCCCCGCCACGCGATTTCTTGACAAGTGCTACCATCCGCTTTTCCAGCGAATCAAGATCAGCCAGCATCAGTTCGGTTTCAACAGTCGCTGCATCACGCACTGGATCAACATCACCATCGACATGCGTGATTTCGGTATCTTCAAAACAGCGCAGAACATGCGCAATCGCATCAACTTCGCGAATGGTGCCCAGAAATTTATTACCCAGCCCTTCGCCTTGTGATGCGCCGCGGACAAGGCCGGCGATGTCAACAAATTCAAGCTGAGTCGGAATGATCGTTGCGGATTGGGCCAATAAAGCCAGCGCATCCAGCCGTGTATCAGGTACCGAAACGCGTCCGGTGTTCGGCTCGATCGTACAGAATGGATAATTCGCCGCTTCGGCAGCTGCTGTCTGGGTCAGCGCATTAAACAGGGTGGATTTACCAACATTCGGCAATCCGACAATTCCGCAGTTAAAACCCATAATTCACTCCTTGCAACGCCGTCAGGCTCTATTTGTTTGTGTTATTTGCCTTTGCAGAAGCCTCTATGGGCTACTTTGTTTTATGACCTTGGTTGTCTTTGCTGTCTGGTGCGGCAAGATAAGCAACACGGCTCATAAACCCGCCATCGTCACCATCGACCAGCCGTTCTGCTTCATCGGCAATCGCACCAAGCATGCGCCCAAGCCAGCCTGATTGTTCGTCTGTACTGAAATCAGTCAGCACCCAGTTACGCACGTCCATTGCAGGCATCTGAGGTCGTCCAATGCCAATCCGCACGCGCCAGTAATCTTGTCCAAGATGCCGGTCAATATCGCGCAGACCATTATGCCCACCGTGGCCACCGCCAATTTTGACCTTGATGCGTCCAACGCCTAGATCAAGTTCATCATGGAATACAAAAACGGAAGCTGGTTCAATTTTGTAAAATTTGATGCATTCGGCAACTGGCAACCCTGATTTGTTCATAAAACTTTGGGGTTTCAGCAAAATCACCTTTTCTGTCCCGATACGTCCTTCGGACATCAGCGACAGGTTCTTTTTCTTCCAAGGTGAAAAACCATGCTGGTCAGCGATCCTGTCAACAGCCATGAACCCCGCATTATGCCTTTGAAAAGCATAGTCGGGTCCGGGATTGCCAAGGCCTACAAATACCAGCATGGTCTCTACATTCGGATATGAAGCTGCCAGCGATTATTCTTCGCTTGCTGCTTCCTCTTCGGTGCCATCGCCTTCAGCTTCTTCATCTTCGTTCTTCACGCCGCCACCAGGTGACTGCAATGTAGCAACGGTAAAGTCGCGATCGGTAATGGTTGGCTCAACGCCTTCGGGAAGCGCAATCGCACTAATATGAATTGAGTCACCAATTTTCAGACCTTCAAGATCAATGGTGATTTTTTCCGGAATATCGGTTGCCGGACAGTTCAACTCAATTTCGTGACGGACAACGTTCAATACACCGCCAATTTTCAATGCGGGACACTGATCCTCATTAATGAATTCAACAGGTACGCCAACGGCAACTTTTGCCGAGCCGGACACGCGCAGAAAATCCATATGCATGATATTGTCAGAAACCGGATGGAACTGAATATCACGCGTTAGAACCGTGTTTTTCTTGCCTGCAACTTCGATATTCAGCAGGCGGCCGAAAATGCCCGGCTGATGCACGATTTTGGTAATTTCACGGGTAGACATGTTAATGCCTAAAGGTTCCTTTTTGTCACCGTAAATAACGGCTGGGACAAGACCTGCGCGGCGTGCCGCACGGGCGGACCCCTTACCGACCCGTTCGCGCTGTTCAGCGCTAATGGTTGTTATGTCAGACATTGCTAACTCCTTTATCAAACAATGACTATGCCTCCAGGGGTGCATAGCGGTGCGAGATATAGGCCGTAAATCACCAAAACACAAGCGTTTTACGTGCTACAGTCACTATTCAGCAGATGTTTTATAAAGCGGCTTTGAAATATCAAATTCTGGACTGGGTAAAAGCCCCGACCAATTAGAACCTCGACCAGTTAGAACCCCGTCCAATTAGAATAAAGTCGAGACTGACCGTTCTTCATTGATCCGCAGAATCGCTTCACCAAGCAAGGGTGCAACCGACAAATGCCGCACATTGCGGGCAACCCGCACCGCTTCGGTGGCGGGGATCGAATCGGTTGTCACCAGCGAATTAAGCGGCGAGGCCGCCACGCGGCTAACCGCACCACCTGACAATACACCGTGAGTCACATAGGCATCAACGCTCAACGCGCCATCATTCATCAAGGCTACAGCCGCATTACATAATGTGCCGCCCGAATCGACAATGTCATCAACCATGATGCAATGCCGTTCATTCACATCACCGATGATATTCATGACTTCGGATACGCCTGCTTTTGGGCGGCGTTTGTCAATGATTGCCAGATCGGCATCAAGCCGTCTTGCCAGTGACCGCGCTCTAACAACACCGCCAACATCTGGCGATACAATCATCAGCTTTGCCCCATCATAACGTTGTTTAATATCTTCGATGAAGACAGGTGCGGCAAACAGATTGTCGGTTGGAATATCGAAAAAGCCCTGAATCTGACCAGCATGTAGATCAATCGTCAGCACGCGATCCGCCCCCGCAGATGTAATCAGATTGGCCAGCAATTTTGCCGAAATCGGCGTACGGGGGCCCGATTTACGATCCTGCCGCGCATAGCCATAATAGGGAATTACAGCCGTGATTCGGCGGGCTGATCCACGTCGTAGCGCATCAAGTGCCACCAGCAATTCCATGACATTGTCATTCGCGGGAAAGCAAGTTGATTGGATAACGAATACATCTTCGCCGCGCACATTCTCGGCAATCTCGACGAAAACTTCCATATCGGCAAAGCGTTTGACTTCGGCGCGGGTGAGGGAAACGTCAAGATAAGCAGCAATAGCTTCCGCAAGGGGACGATTACTATTGCAAGATAAAATCTTCATACGTCAAAACCTTTGCCGGTTTCTGCGGATAGCCCCGCGAGCTTGTTGGATGTTATTAGCAATCGCATGACAAACCGACAAGGTGGTTTTCACCTTTTCTTTACACTTTTATTGCAAGCGACTCTCAAAGAATACAGCTAGCCAATAAGGAAAGAAACAGTAACCCAAGGAAAATATACAGATGTGGCATTCTACACCTCTAGCATGGTGGTGGAAAATGGCTCAAGGGCAATGACCGAAATAAGGCGGCCTGAGTCGCTGTCACCGGCATGTGTCGCAAAACGATGCGAAAAGAACTGGTCTGATTCGCTATAGGTATCGCGCTGGCAATCATGCACCGCGCCGATTCCGGCCTTTGCCAGCCGCATGGTCGCATAGCCAGCAAGATCAAAGTGATATTTGCCAGACAGGCTATCCGCGGCAAAATACGCTTCTGCTTCGGGTGTGCTGGCCAATGCTTCATCGCGCAGATCGTTACCCACCTGATAATTATGCTGACGGATACAGGGGCCGATGACAGCTGTTATACTGGCGACAGTGGCACCCGCTTTGCACATCAGTTTGATCGTGGCTTCCAGCACCCCACCACATGCGCCGCGCCAACCTGCATGTGCCGCACCAATCACACCGGCTGTGCGATCAGCGAACAGAACAGGCGTGCAATCAGCAATCAGTATCGCCAAGCCATGTCCTGCAACAGTGGTGACATGGGCATCGGCATCGGGGCGTAGGTGGGCATCCTGACCAGACTCAACAACAAGGGCATCGGCTGAATGGAACTGACGCAGGCCATATAATCTATCTGAAGCAAGTCCAAGGCTGGCCGCAACTCGCGATCTGTTTTCGGCAACATTATTGGCTATATCCTGTGATCCATAACCACAATTCAGACTGTCATAACAGCCAGCGCTGACGCCGCCATTGCGGGTAAAAAATCCATGTTTGATTATGGTGCCACTGGCATCGGGTATCATCCAGTCATCAAACTGAATGAGCGGCACGCCAATGGGTGATGTGATCATCGAAAAACTCATCCGTCGCCCCGTTCAGCAGGTGATACAGCTTCGGTTTTTATGTCATTATTCATAAAGCCTGGCGGGGTGCCTTCACCTTGCGGCACCAACAATGCCACTTTAAAGGCACTTCCCATCTGGGCGGGGCTGACCAATCGGTCATAGGCAGCCAGCAAAGCGCGGCGCATGTCCGGCGCGGCATGGGTAGCGGCCTGTTCAGCCCGCGCTTTCAAGCCAATCTTCGCCAGAAACGTACCTTGTTCCACAGGCCCGATCAGCCGTGCGCCTGCCGCTAATGCACAATCTGCCAAGGCGTTAAAATCAACCCAATGCGATATATCGACCTGACCTGGCTGATAAAACAAATCAACTGGCTTATGTGCAGAAACCGCCTGAACTGTATCGCCAATATTGTCTGATTTACCGTAATCAATAATCAAAATGGCACCGCCATATGTCGCTATATGCGCCGCCAGAATATGCATTATATCCTCACCCAATATACATAATTCGGCAACCGTGCCATCTGGTGATGCGGCCTTGTTGCTCAGGTGCCACCTATCAAGCTCGGTAGCTGTTAACGGTGTGCCTTCGCCAAAGCCTAAATCAGGATCAGCTATCACCAGCCGATGCCGCCAGATACCCTCGCGGCAAATCGCATGCGCCACAGGTAAAGCATCAAAAAATTCATTGGCAATGCCATATAGCGGCGCGGCAGGTAATGCCGATAGATCATCATGCCAATGGATGACCGATTCCGTTAAAGTCTGCTGTTGTATCGTGCGCAGATACGGACTTGTTTCAATCAGATGAATATGGCATGCCGCCAGCTCTGGCATCAACTGTCCCCATACATGCTGCATGTCAGCCATTAATGTGCCACGCCCGGGGCCGCATTCAATGATGGCTGGTTGCGGTTTTTCCGCGCCGGTATCTAATGGCTGTCCAAGCTCGAACATATGCGCCAGAAACAAACCGCACATCTCACCAAAAAGGCCGGATATTTCCGGCGCGGTGATGAAGTCGCCTTCACGGCCAAAAGGATCGCCGGATTGATAATAGCCAACATCGGGTGTGGCTAGCGCGCGTTCAATATAAGTTGCTAGCGATAGCGGGCCGTCTGCCGCAATCTGCGCGGCTATCATGCTTGTTACATCATCGGCATTTATATCATTATCGGTGGCAACGGTCATGTACGACGTTCCCGCATGAACAGGTAAAGCCCGCCTGCTATCATCGGCAGGCATAGGACTTGCCCCATTGTTATAACGCCAAACAGCACACCTAACTGCGCATCTGGCTCGCGGGCAAATTCGATCAGATAACGACTCGCCCCATAGCCCAACAGCATGATAGCGGTCAGGCGCCCTTGATGTGCCAGCCAGCCTTTGCGATAGCCGAACAGCATAACAAGCCCCAGAACCAGCCCTTCAAGACCAGCTTCATAAAGCTGGGTTGGGTGGCGCGGGGCACCGTCGCTATACGGAAAAACCATCGCCCAGGGCACATCGGTAACACGGCCCCATAATTCACCATTGATGAAATTGGCAAGCCGTCCAAAAAACAGCCCTATAGGCAATGTCATTGACACCCGGTCACTTATTGCCAGCACAGGTATATTATGGCGTCGCGCCAGCAGAATCATGGCAAGTGAAACGCCGATCAAACCGCCATGAAACGACATGCCACCTTGCCATATCTTGAAAATATCTAGCGGGTGGGACAGAAAATAGCTTGCATTATAAAACAGAACATACCCGATACGCCCGCCCACAATGATGCCAATCAATACATAATTCAGCAGACTATCAAGCGTGGCACTGGGCATGGCCGAGCCTGGTTTGTTGGCTTCCCGCTTTAACAGATAAAAGCCGATCAGCAGCCCCGCTATATAGGCCAGCGCGTACCAGCGGATGCCAAAATTGCCAAACTGTATGGCAAATTCATTGAATTCAGGCAGAATGATTCCCCCTGATGGCATCGCTTCGGATGGTATCGTTTCGTCTGTTTGGGCGTGGCTGGTCATGGTTAGATAGGATCCGGCTTGGTTGTTATTGTCGTCCGATCAGCACCGATCAGCGATGCGACATTATGTGGTGATTGCAAGCTTAGCGCATTCACCTTATCTCTAGTAGAGGATAATTTTTGCAATTATGTTAAGGTTGGCTTTGGCCGCACTTTAAAGCATGGTTGCGTGCTTCATTATAGGAGAATTTAATGGCTATGCGTTCATCTTTGATGTCAGATCTTGCTCAGATGGCAAATGGTGCCGCCTCCGCCCTTGGTGGGGTACGCGAAGAAATTGACAATATGATTCGCCACCGTCTGGAGCGTACGTTAAACGCGCGTGGTCTGGTCACACGTGAAGAATTTGATGCGTTGCGCACCCGCCATGAAGCCCTTGCCGCGCGCCTAGCGATGCTTGAAGCTGCCGCATCAGGTCAGCCAGTTGCTAAATCTGCTACCAAATCCACCGCCAAATCCAAGACCGAAGCAGGTACCGAATCAAACGCCGAATCGATGCCCCGTTCGGCTTCAAAAACAGCCAAGCGCCCTGCCGCTAAAAAACAAGCGGCAAAAAAATCAGCCACACCAAAAAATAATTGATTTTTTTATCAGTAACCAGACCATGCCGAATCACCAGAAAAACTGGAAAAAACACTAAAAATTGTGGTTTTTAAAATTCCAGACACTAAATATTGTGTCGAAATAGCTTGAACAGCCAGTCCAGTTTTGTCATTTTTGGCGTTGTAGGCACCTTGATGGTGCTTGAACGCATATGCCTTATTGGAACATGACAATGGTGCTGACCCAGCAAACTGACGACATCATTCTGGCCGATCCCATAGAGCTTGTGTCGCGTTTTGTAGCGCGGCACGATTGGCTTTTACGGCGTCAGGCGCGCAATGCTATCTTTGCTGAAATTCCAGGCAAATGGAGCGATTATCAATTGCTAGCCACCTGGCAGGATTCAGAACAGACAATGCATGTGACCTGCCGGATTGATATTCAGGCTGATGAAAGCCAGTTTGGCGAGATGGCTTTGCTAGCGGCATTATTAAATCAGCAGGTATTTATTGGCCATCTGGCTTTTGATATTGCCAATGGCGAGCTGGAATTGCGCCATACGTTGGCATTGCGCGGTGCTGGTGGTGCGACGCCTGAACAGATCGAGGATGTTGTCGATATCATGCTTGGTGAATGTGAACAGAATTTTCCGGCTATTTATCAGGTGGCGCATGGCACCATGTTGGCGACCGATGCCGCAGCTATCGTCATGATGCCGACAATGGGTGAAGCATGAGCCCGGCCAATAGGCATCATATTGTGCTTATTGGATGTGGTAAAATGGGCAGTGCCATGCTTGAAGGCTGGCTTGCCGATACTGAACTTGATGCGCATTTTTCCATTATCGAACCGTTTCAAGATCAGCTTGCTTGGACAGACATGCACGCCAATGTTGCTTTGTTTGATAGTTGCGCTGCGTCCGACGCGGCATCAATTCCAACGGCGACGATCATTGTGCTGGCAGTAAAGCCACAGATGATGGATGAGGCTATTGGTCATTTTGGTCATATGATTGACAATGACACGGCATTTTTGTCGATTGCGGCTGGCATCACAACAGCGTGGTTGGCGGCGCGCCTTGATCCTGTTTCGGGTGGCACCGCGCCGATCATGCGCGCCATGCCAAATACACCTGCCGCTATCGGCCTTGGCATCACAGCCCTTTACAGTGGTGGTGCCTCGGACATAAAGCGTGATCTAGCTTCCCAATTACTGGCGGCAATCGGACAGGTTGTCCTGATTGATGACGAAAGTCTGATGGATGCTGTTACGGCTGTTTCGGGTTCAGGGCCAGCCTATGTGTTTTTGCTGGCTGAGGTGATGACCAAAGCCGCGATCGAAGCTGGCTTGCCTGATGATTTGGCTACCCAACTTGCTGAAGCCACCGTGGCTGGGGCTGGCGCGCTGATCGCGGCATCGGATGATGATCCTGCTGTTTTGCGGGCAAATGTCACCAGCAAAGGTGGCACCACGGCGGCGGCTCTTGATGTGCTTATGGCTGATGATGGCATGGCACCTTTGATGACGCGCGCTATTGCCGCCGCAAAAGCCCGTTCCATCGCGCTTGGCAGTTGATTGCAAGACTGTTTCGCATTTGCTGGCTGGAAATGCGAACTTTTTTTCTTATATAATTAGTAACAATCGATTGTTGCTGGGTAAAAGACGTTATGCATGATGCCAATCAGGATACCTCCACTATAGCGATCAGCCAACTTGCTGCGCATGCTTTTGACATGCTGGAAGACAGGCCGCTTGCGCAGATCAACCTTGATGATGTCGCTGATGCGGCCGGTATTGATCGTGACTATGCCGCGGTTTGTGCGGGAACGGTGCCATCATTGGTTTTACATCACATGGCGATGCTTGATGACAAGGCGATGCTTGAAACCTTTGATGATCTCAAAGATGCAGGCGATGTGTCGATCCGCGAAAAAATTCTCGAAGCTATCTTGCACCGTTTCGAAGTTTATAATCCGCATAAAAAAATTGTGTCATCTCTGGCCAAACATGCAGTACGTAATCCACAATTTGGGCTGGAATTGCTGTCAAGGCGCGTTGCTATTACCCGCCGCCTGTTAATGATGTGTGGAGATAACCTGCATGGCTGGCAAGGTGAAGCGCGCATCCGCGGTGTTGTTGGCGTCATTGTGGCAAGCGCGCGTGTCTGGCAGAAAGATGATTCGCCCGATTTATCAATGACAATGAAGGAAATCGATCGGCGGCTCGAACAGGCCGAAGACTGGGGACGCTCCCTTGGTGTCTTTGGGCGTGGTGCATCCGCATCTGGTTCTGATAGCAATAATATGACCGATGACAACATCGCGGCAGATAAAGAGACTCATCATGACTGAAGCTAGCTTTGACGATTTTCTCAAATTGGATATCCGTTGTGGAACAATCATAAAGGCCGAACCTTTTCCCGAAGCGCGCAAACCAGCGATCAAACTGCTTATCGATTTTGGCGGCGATCTGGGAACGCGGAAATCATCTGCACAGATAACAAAGAATTATGATTGCGATGCGTTACTTGGCAAACAGGTCATGGCCGTGGTTAATTTCCCACCGCGCCAGATTGGCCCTGTCATGTCCGAGGTGCTAACGCTTGGCGTGCCGGATGATGATGGAGAGGTTATGCTTGTCTGCCCTGATCGACCAGTGCCTGATGGTGGCCGCCTATATTGAGATCAGGCACCCTACATAGGTAGCTTTATGGTCACCCGCAAACCGCCTAATGGCGAATTTAAAAGCGTCAGTTCACCACCATGCCCCAGCACAATGTCGCTGGCAATCGACAGCCCTAATCCAGTGCCGCCAGTTTTGCGGTTACGCGACTCTTCAAGCCGGATAAAGGGGCGCACCGCATCAGCGCGCAATTCTTCAGGAATGCCAGCACCATTATCATCGAAAATAAAGGTGATTTCATCATTGCGTACACGAACCGTGACAACTGTCTTTGTTGAATAACGCACCGCATTTGAAATAATATTCGAAAAGGCACGCTGGATCGCATTGCGGCGGATTGAAAAAGGCGGAATGGCTGGATCGGGCGCTTCAAAGCTGATGTCAAAATTATGCGACTTGGCCGCTTGGCTAACTAGCCGTGATACCATCTTGTCCACTTCAACTTCGACAGTTGGTTCTTCACCTTCACCTGCGGCAAAGGACAGATAGCCATCAATCATATTTTCCATTTCGTCAATATCCTGACGAATGGCCTTATGATCGTCATTATCTTCCATCAATGCCAGTTGCAAACGAACCCTTGTTAGCGGGGTGCGCAAATCATGGCTAACACCAGCAAGCATGGCTGTTCTTTCGTTTAACTGTCGCATGATACGATGGCGCATGGCCTGAAAGGCACGACCAGCCAGCCGTACTTCTTGTGCGCCTTCAAGCCGGTAATCGGGCGCTTGCCGCCCCAGACCTAATTGCCGTGCTGCATTGGCCAGCCGGTGAATGGGGCGCACCTGACCACGCAGAAAGATCAGCGCGACACCAAATAAAATGATCGATGATCCAACCGTCCAGCCAATAAATGTCCAGCTTGTCGAACTGAAAATACGTTTGCGGCTGGCGTAAATACGCAACACCCCGTTATCCAGCTGTATATCAACCGAGATTAGATTGGGATCGCTATCGACATCGACAAACCACGGCAAAGATACACGCTTGTCAAGCTCGGTGCGCAACATTTGCTCGGCAAAGGTTGTTGCTGGTGTTCTATTGGTTTCAGTCAGGTTGGTATCTTCGCTAAAGCTGATGGGAAAGGAAAAATAATTCCAGCCATGATCCATTATTGTCTGAAGTTCTGCATCGGTTGGATTGGTGCCAAGCTCTTCCAGCAAATAGGCAAATTCCGAAGTTAGACTGGACGCCATATGGCGCGTTACTGTATCCCAATGGCGCTCATAGAAAATAAATACGGTGATGACCTGCACGAAAATCATTGGTGCCAGAATGATCGATAACATCCGGCCAAACAGCGTTTTGGGAAGAAACTCGCGCATCTGCATTATCGGGGTGGCCTGTCAGTTCGTAAAAGCCAGCCACGATTACGCATGGTTTGCAAATAGACGGGATGGCGTGGATCAGGCTCCAATTTGCGCCGAAGCCGTGCCACGGCCACATCTATAGAACGGCCTTCCATCCGGCCTTCGACCGCATTGGACAGATCATCGCGTGACAATACGGTATCGGGCGCATTCGCAAAATTTGCTAAAAGTTGCTGTTCGGCGGTGGTTATGTGAATGCGCACATCATCGCGGGTTAGTGTGCTTGTGGTGAGGTCAAAGGCAAAAGGTCCAAAAATGACTAGCGCATCGGGTTCGTGATTGACGCTTGCCTTGCGTTGCAGAATACGTTTGATCCGTAACACAAGTTCGCGCGGCTCAAACGGTTTGGACATATAATCGTCAGCACCTGTTTCCAGCCCTTCGATACGATGTTCTGTTTCTGACATAGCGGTCAGAAATAAAGCAGGCACATTATCCTTTTTGCGTAACTCCTCCAAAAATTCCAATCCGGTTTCACCAGGCATCATAATGTCGATAATCAACAGATCGAACATGATGCCTGATAGAATTTGGCGCGCTTCGCTAGCATTGCCAGCATCCGTTACACGAAAACCGCTTTCTTCCAGAAATCGACGCAAAAGATCACGAAGACGCTCATCATCATCAATAACCAGAATGTGATGTTGACTCATTGTTACATGCCTCTTGTGATCATGATGGTGATCACTTCGGTTTGTCGTCAAAACTATCTATTTGATCGCGCGTAGATTGGTCAACCAACCCTCTTAATACGCGCTGAAATCCCTCAACAGCATCAACCCCTGCTTCACGATAGGCGCGTGCAAATCGTTTGCCCTGCACACTGGTCAACTGATTTTCAAGGGCGATACCCTTTTCGGTCAGATAAAGTAACCTTTGTCGGCGATCCGTGGTGCCAGTTTCTTGCACGACAAACTCATTTTCCATCAAAGCTGATAATACACGAGATAGGCTTTGCTTGGTAATATTTAGAATCACCAGAAGTTCGGATACGGAAATGCCCGGGCTACGACCAATAAAATAGATCGCACGGTGATGGGCACGCCCCATATTTTGGCTTTCCAGAATCGAATCAGGTTCGCCCGTAAAGTCACGATAGGCAAAGAACATCAGTTCTATTCCCCGTCGAAGCTCTTCTTCGCGTAAAAAAAGAGCCTTGCCAATCGGTTTTATGTCAGCCATGTTGACCAATTATAATTGCGATAAAATACCTAGTAAACCTAGGTAACATAAAATGGCCAGTTTGGAACTAAACAACTAACAAAACATCAAGATTTTTAGAGTTGTTGACAGAGGGTAGGAGCTAACTATGGCGTTAATTCCATTTGATGACAGGGATGGATCTATTTGGCTGGATGGTGAAATTGTGCCATGGCGTGATGCCAAAACACATACACTAAGCCACGGTTTACATTATGCTAGTCTCGTTTTTGAGGGTGAGCGTGTATATTCAGGTGTTGTATTTGAAGGTGTTTGGCACACAAAGCGGTTGCGCCAGTCATGCAATATTCTGGATTTTGATATTCCAATCAGTGATGAACAGGTCGAAGTGGCCAAAATGGCGGTTGTTGCGGCCAACAATATTGTTGATGGATATGTGCGGGCGTTTTGTTGGCGCGGTTCGGAAATGATGGCAATCTCGGCACAGCAGACAACAACGCATGTCGCTATCGCCGCTTGGGAATGGCCAAGCTATTTTGACCCCGAGACTAAAATGAAAGGCATCACGCTGGATATTTCCGAGTGGCGTCGTCCGGCACCTGAGTCGGCACCAGTACATGCAAAGGCTGCAGGCCTTTATATGATCTGCACGCTGTCCAAGCATGCTGCCGAGAAAAAAGGGTTTCAGGATTCATTGATGCTTGATTATCGCGGCTATATCGCCGAGGCGACAGGTGCGAATGTGTTTTTCATCGATGATGAAGGGACAATCCATACGCCCATTCCCGATTGCTTCTTAAATGGTATTACCCGCCAGACCGTTATCAAAATGGCCAAATCAATGCAGATCAAAGTTGTCGAGCGTCATATGAGTCCCGATGATCTGGCCAGTATGAAGGAATGTTTTCTGACAGGCACGGCGGCCGAGGTAACGCCGGTGTCACAGATCGGTGATTATCATTTCACCCCATCCGATATCAGCCGCCAGCTTGTTGACGGCTATGAAAATCTGGTGCGTGGGCGGATTACCTTGAAATAGACGTTACTTAGCCACCTGTAACGGGTGGGAAAAAGGCAATCTCGTCGCCTGCGGTAATCTTTGTTTCAACGCTACCATAGCTGCGGTTAACGGCAACCCGCACTGTTTCCATATCGCCAAGCGCCTTTGCATGGCCGTCTGATTGCTTTTTCAAGTAGCTGACAATATCGGCGACGGTCTGGATATCGTCGTTAATCATGACCTCTTCGCGCGCGCATCCGGTATGCTCGCGAAGCCATGCAAAATATAAAATAGTGACCATCGGCACCTCGGTTAGATTTATCTATATCTACATCTACATATCTTGTTAGTGGGTCAGGTGCTTTACTTATTCGGGACATGCTGCAATCCAGCGACAATATATCCCATCCCAGTTTGCAAGGTAAGTAATGCGGCCACCCACAACAGCACTAAACCGATATCATGCGCATAGCTAAGTTCAGGGAAGGCAGGTGCCCCGATTAAAGTGCCAAGGGCTAGAATCTGCACAGTCGTTTTCCATTTGGCCAATCGGGTAACAGGCACGGTGTGATTGATCTTGGCAAGATATTCACGCAATCCAGAAATTATGAATTCGCGGCTCAGTATCATCAAAGCTGGTGCCAAAAATAGCCACCCACTTGTTTCAACACTGGCAAGTGCCAGCAGAACAGCCCCAATCAGCATCTTGTCGGCGATAGGGTCAAGCATTTCGCCAAATCCTGACTCAATTTTCATTTGTCGTGCCAGCATACCGTCGAGATAATCTGTAATGCTGGCAATCGTGAAAAGAATAAAGGCCACGAGATACCCATAGGACGTGTCGTCGATCCATATCATAATGGCGATAATCGGTGTCACGGCAATCCGTAACGTTGTCATCCAGTTGGGAATGCTGTCAATTGACATCATGTCTTTGCCTCTAGCTTGCCGATCTGTGCGTGCACACAACCATTGTCGCTATGTTTAGTCTAATAAATTAATTTTGACCACTATAGAACCAGTCAAATATCTGCTGTGCAAATGTTTTTGAAATGCCTTCGACCGCTTCCAGATCCTTCAGCCCTGCGGCTGAGACCGCACGCGCTGATCCAAAATGCGCCAGCAATGCTTTTTTGCGTTTCGGGCCGATACCGGGTACTGCATCCAGCGGGCTGGTAAGTTCGGTTTTCAGGCGCTTGTTCCGGTGCGTGCCAATGGCATAACGATGCGCTTCGTCGCGAAGCCGTTGCAGAAAATGCATGGCGGACGCGTTTGGCGGCAAGGTAAAGCTTTGGCGGCCATTCATATGAAACTGTTCGCGGCCAGCATTGCGGTCAGGCCCTTTTGAAATGGCGACAATATCAATATCGGTGATGCCCAGCTCATTCATCACCTCGGTCACCGCCGATAGCTGGCCTTTACCGCCATCGATCAACAGCAAATCTGGCCAGTTATCCGTCAGGCGATCGGGATCTTCTTTCAGCGCCCGTTCAAAGCGGCGATAGATGACCTGGCGCATCATTTCAAAATCATCGCCCAGCGTGGTGCCGAATTTGCCATCATCTTTGATATTAAAGCGGCGATAGGCAGATTTCATAAAGCCTTCGACGCCTGCGACCACCATGCCACCAACCGCATGCTTGCCCTGTATGTGCGAATTATCATAGATTTCGACCCGCTCGGGCATAGCATCAAGCCCCAGCGCCTCAGCCAGCTCGCCTAATAGGCGGCGTTGTGACGCAGAATTTGCCAGATGCCGTGCCAGCGCTTCTTCGGCATTTTTGATCGCCATTGTCATGATCTTTTGCCGTGCCCCACGTTGTGGGCTGCTCAGCTTGACTGACCTACCAGCCTGACTGGACAAGGCATCAGCGATCAAATCGGCATCCTCGGGCATTTCGCACAGCAATATTTCGGCAGGCGCTTCCTTATCATCATAAAACTGCCCCATAAAGGCTGTCAGCGTTTCGGCAGGCGGCGTTGTTTCTGGATGCGTCAGAAAATAAGACCGGTTGCCATAGTTCGACCCACCGCGAATAAAGAAAATCTGGATACATGATCGCGCGCCGCTTTGGGCAATGGCGATAATATCGGCATCTTTCAGATTCGGGATATTGATGTCCTGACTGGCCTGAATGCCGGTCAGGGCGCGGATGCGATTGCGCCAGATCGCGGCTGTTTCAAATTCCAGCTTGTCTGCCGCGTCATGCATACGCCGTGCATAATCGCGCTGAATTTGCGCCGAATCACCGGACAGGAAACGGCGCGCCTGATCCATCTGCTTGGCATAATCGGCCTTATTGACATAACCGACACAGGGCGCCGTACAGCGTTTGATCTGATATTGCAGACAGGGGCGCGTGCGCGTGGCAAAAACCGAGTCTGAACAGGTGCGTAACATAAAGGCGCGTGCCAGATCGGCAACAGTACGGTTCACCGACCCTGCCGAGGCAAAGGGGCCAAAATAGTCGCCTTTACGGTTTTTACGGCCACGATGTTTGGCCAGCTGGCCAAAATCATGATCGGCAGTCAGCAATATCTGCGGCAGGCTTTTATCGTCGCGCAACAGAATATTATAACGCGGCTTCATCTTCTTGATCAGATTTGACTCAAGCAATAAGGCTTCGATTTCTGATTTGGTGACGATCACCTCAAGTTTTTCAGTTTCACTAACCATCCGCATGATGCGGTTGGAAAGCCGGTTAG
>NZ_CAXBVX010000035.1:0-18828 GCF_963979125.1 uncultured Candidatus Puniceispirillum sp. | reverse complement strand
CAACATCTCCACATTGTACCCAGAATGTGGGGTTATCAACTGGCTCCAGTTTCCACCAATCCGGAAACACACCTAATTGATACATTCGTTCAATAATTTGTGAAACCTGATCGTCGGCTGTTGGCTTATCAGGTCGTGCGGTTATAATTTCCAGCAACATTTCATGGTTTGTCTGTTGGCAAGCATCAAAAAGCTGAACAATCAACTTCTCATGGTCAGCAATCATGTCAGCCGGGTCATCAGTGCGATAAGGAAGTAGAACTTTGACACAATGGTTTGTCGGCCATTGCGCCAACCTTGAGCCAATGTCAGGTGCTTCTTCAAGCGACAAAGGGAACACGCCTGATTCCTCAATCGGACGGCCAATCCAACAATCAAGATCAGAAGCTTTATGTAGAGACGTACGCCCAAGACGATCATCAACCAGAATACCCATTGTCCTTGAGCCTTCATCACCAGCTTCCTGCATCACCCTAGAGGCAGCATCGAGCGCTAATAACTTAAAATCATCAATAGCGGCTTCATCACGGCCATGCTTTTTGGCCATAGCAACAAATTGGTGACGATGATCAAAGGCAAATGCCGCTAGCTTGTGCCAGCGACGGCGGCGCGTCGTTGCCCAATGTAATTGACTGAGCTTGGCATCTTTCCGCAATGCAAATTCCGGGCTTCCGTTCGTTAGCAGATGTGACAATTCTTCAAATGAGGGATAAGCAGGCGCGCATCCATGCCGAGATACAGCTAACGCACCGCAACCATTCGCATAAGATGCCGCCGTTGCCAGCGGCTCACCTCGCAACCAGCCTCGAAGAAAGCCAGCCATAAAGCCATCCCCAGCACCCAGCACATTAAAAACTTCAATTTTCTGAACAGGCACGGTTATGCCAGCGTCCCAGCTGGTGATTTGAGTCGACTCATTTGTATCTACGTTATCATTTTTACCCGCAAATACAGTGCACCCAAGCGCACCACGTTTACAAACCATTGTCGCGTCGCTAAATGATCGTACCGATGCCAAAGCCGTTAATGTATCGGTGGAGCCGCCAGCAATATGCCATTCCTCCTCAGTGCCGACGATCAAATCACATTCAGATAGGATTGGACGCAAATGTTCGGTCACATAAGCACTTTCCACAAAACGACTCTCGCCATCATTATGCCCACCCAACGCCCACAAATTTGGACGATAATCTATATCAAAAGCAACTTTACGATTAGCTTCATGAGCTAACCTAATAGCTTTCATACTTGCCGCGGCAACCTGTGGCGTTGAAAAATGAGTGCCTGTGACCAGCACAGCACGCGCAGAGGCAATGAAAGCGGGATCAATTTCATCCTCGACAAGCCCCATGTCAGCGCAATCTTCACGATAAAAGATCAGCGGAAACTGCTCATTATCACGGATACCCAGAAGCACCAGAGCCGTCAGGCGATTAGGGTCAGTAATAACACCTGAAACATCAACGCCTTCTGCAACAAGCTGCTCGCGAATAAAACGCCCCATATGTTCATCGCCAACACGCGTAATGACAGCCGATTTCAAGCCAAGTCGGGCAGCTCCAATACTAATATTTGTAGGACTACCGCCAATATATTTGGCAAAACCAGCCATATCTTCAAGCCGACCACCAACCTGACTTCCATACAAATCAACCGACGAACGGCCAATGCAAATAACATCAAGTTTAGGTTCTAGCGAGGCTGTGTTTGGCATTTTTAACTCTTAGTTGAGGTAGAACTTTGACATATCAAAGCCATACAGGTCATTCGGTTTAATTCGAAATATAGATATGTTGAACCAAATGGCTTTCACATAAATAAACAACAAACGAAATAAATATTCCAAAAACCTTATAGTGAAATTTTTAAATCATCAAGCAAGCAATCAAGCATTCATTGATCTTTTTAAAATACCCGCCTCTATTGCCAAATATTGGGCGATGGTCATCGATGCCGTCAGCGACCGGAAACTGGCATAATCTTCTTCCTTCAAAAATAGACGCGTGCCGTGATTAAGCGGGCTCACTTCAGTATCGGTGATGCAGATGCAATCAAGTTCGCGACGATACGCGGCATCTACTAAAGCAATTGTAACATCGCTATAGGGCATAAAGCTAAATGCGCACAGAACATCATTTTTACCCGCCAAATTGAATTCCTGTAATGATTGTGATGGCGACACGGAAATGAGCCGATTCATAATACCGATACGGGTCAACATATAAGATAGATATATTGCAACGCCTTCAGTTCGCCCAGCCCCTGCCAACCACACAATATCAGCCTTAGCAATGCGCCTAGCTGCAGCTCTGGCATCAGCTTTAACTAGACTTTCTCGCATGGCCATTGCTGATCGCGCAGCCGACATAGCGATTGAATCAAGAATATCTTCTGATGAAGACTCATTTAAGTCGGTTAAACGACTTTCATAGCTTGACCAGTTTCCCCGCAAGCGGTCGCGAAATACATGTTGAAGCTGTGAAAACCCTTTATAACCAAGTTGTTTGGCAAAACGAACCATTGTTGAAGGATTCGAGTCAGCACTTTCGGCAAGTTCCGCAAGAGTGTCGAGAGCCATTTTTTCGGGGTTGGCAAGTGCAAATCGTGCAATATCACGAAGGCGCTTTGACATATGGTCATGATTAGCTGTGATTAGTTTAATCAAGCCATCATAGGTTTGCGGGGGAACCGTAACAATGTTCGCAGTCTCCCCACTCATTTCCACATTCATCCCCTACCCTTTGTTATGACCTTGCTAGACAGCAAGCTCTTTTGCCAAATCTCCAATTTCGGCACCACCAGCCATCAAACGCTTGATATCATCACCGGCAAGATCTTCTGACATGCCACTACCAATCACTTCGCCAAGTGACAAAAAGGTAAAGCGGTCAGCAATCAAACGAGCATGAATTTCATTATGCGTAATCAGAATGATAGCGATATCGCCCAGTTTTTGAACCCGTCGGATGGTTTTCAGCACTTCCATTTGCTGTTTTTGACCAAGTGCCGATGTTGGCTCATCAAGAATCAAAACCTTGGCGCCAAAATAAATCGCGCGCGCAATAGCAAGTGTCTGCCGCTGTCCACCGGACATGGTGCCAACGGACTGTTCAGGGTCAGCAATATTAATGCCTATCTTGGCCATTTCTTCTATCGCAATTTGATGCATTTCCTTCATTTTCATTAATCCAAACGGACCGCCGAAATGGGTTATCTCACGCCCTAGAAAAAAATTGCGCGTCACCGAAGCCAGAGGGTTCAGTGCCAAATCCTGATAAACAGTTCCAATACCTGCATCACTCGCATTACGCGGAGAGGCAAAGCTGACTTCCTTGCCTTCGACATAAATACTACCGCTATTGGGTGCAAAAACGCCCGAAAGCAATTTGATTAAAGTCGATTTACCCGCACCATTGTCACCAAGCAGTGCATGAACCTCTCCTGGATAAACCTCAAGGGAAACACCATTTAACGCCGTGAAAGCACCAAATTTTTTAACCAAGTCTTTGGTTTCGATCAGTGGCTTTATCGTTGACTTTGCCATGTTAAATGGTCCCCATTATTCGTTTTCGTATATTTTCATTCAATAATGCCGATGCCACAATCACAAGACCTAGGAACACGCGATAGAATGAGCCGTCAATTCCCGGAATGTAGAAAAATGCTTCTTTGGCTATACCAAAGATAAAGGCACCAACAATGATTCCAACGACAGTTCCAAATCCGCCAGTCATTACAATGCCACCAATAACAGCGGCCGCAATTGCTTCCAACTCTTTCAGATTACCTTTGGCCGCATCTGCAGTATTCACTTCGAACACTTGGCATGCAGCAAAAATCGTGGCGCAAAAAGCCGAAAAGATAAACAATGATATTTTGACTTTATTGGTCGGAACACCATTGGCTTTAGCTGCTGTAATGTTACCACCAGTCGAATATATCCAGTTTCCGGCCTGCGTCTTGCTAAGCACAAAATAGCAAATCAATGACATAATCAGGCAGATCATCACACAGGAGTAAAGTCCCTGAGCAAACTGGTTGCCAAAATTATTTACATTCCAATCAACTGGAAAATACAACCAATCAAATAATGGTTGCAAAATATCACCACCAAAGAAATTAGCCACAGGCCTTGCCGAGCTAATACTGTCGATATAAACCCGAGCAATATCTGCATCAGTGACCGACTTTGGCACCACAGGATCAACTTTGAAGGTAGCAATTTTATCCTGAATCGTCTTGGCCATAAATTCGTTGCCTGATTCAAGGGCATTTTCCAACGCGCGTTCTAATGGTTTGACACCTTTGGACAACATCAATTCTGTTTTTGCATCCGCAACACGCTGATAGGTATATTCAAGGCGCTCAGAGATTTTAGCAATCGTATCGGCCGGTAACGTACTGATAAGTTGAGTCAAATCAGATTCTGGCAATGCCTTTGCTGCTGCCCGTTCAATTTCACCATGACCAGGCAAATCTATGATATTTTTTATATCCGGTATCTCAGTGACTGTTGTGGCACCTTTAATCTGATCCGGCCTATGGTTAAATGAACGCAAAGAAACCTCGGTCAGTCCTCTTAAGAAAAACAAACCGCCAAGCGTTACAATAAAAGATGGCAACCCAGATTTAACTACAATATACCCCTGAATCCAACCAAAAAACAAAGTAAAACAGAGAGTTATCAAAAGTGCGCCAATGGGTGACACATCCGATATATGTATGAGCGTATAAAACTCGATATGAACACCACCCTCAAAAGATATATAAGGGATGATAATCGAGAAACCCCATCGTAGGATCATCGCCATACAGGCACCAGCAAAGCCGATCATTGATCCAATCGACAGATCGAACTCACCTGCAACAATCAACAAACCAGCACCCAGCGCAATAATCGCAAGTTGCGAGATAACTCTTAAATTATTTCGAATGCCAAGCGCGTTAAAACCTTCGCCTGCAAAAGGATTTAAAGAAAATTCACCCGCTGGGATTGAAAAATATCCCAACATGCCAAAAAGCAATAACATGACCCCAACCGGGCCAATTTCGGGTCTTGAAAAAAGTGCCTTAAACCAATTTTTTTGGTCGTGGCGGTCAGATTCTTGCCGTTGAGATACGGACGCGTTCATTTTTTTCCCCATCAAATAAAAAGATGGGTAGCAAAACGCTACCCATCCTCAATTTATTCCAAACCTATCTGTCTACGCCTGCAAGAGCAGCCACAGATGATGCGTTTGACTTATCCACAAAGCCTGGGCCTGACGGGATGTTAGCACCAGGAAGCAGACCTGCACCATTGTTGTACAGATGCATTACAATGATAGGCATGTAACCCTGCAAACGCTGCTGCTGATCAATTGTGTACTTAACTTTACCAGCATTGATCATATCCATAACTGGTGGGCTAAGGTCAAAGCATGAATGGTGAACAGACATACCAAGCTCATCAATAGCCTGCTGAACACCTACACAAACGTGAGGACCAACAGACAGAACAGCGTCGATATCAGGGTTTGCCTGAAGACCAGCAGCCGCACGTGTTGGGATTGTTGCTGGGTCATTCGAGCTGTCAACCAACTTGATAGGAACAGCTTCGCCATAACCGTTACAACGATCATTCAATGCAGTGTTATAAGCTTCCTGAATGAAGCAAAGACCTTTAGTAGCACCTTCGGCTTTCGCACGGTTACCAGCTGACTGACCAGCAAGATACTCAGGCTGACCAACGTGCATAAGTGCACCAACTTCTTTTGATGACTCAAGACCAGAATTCATAGTTACAACAGGAATACCAGCTGCAACGGCGTCTTTGATAGCCTGACCAAGCGCATCTGGATCTGGCAAAGACACTACAATACCATCTGGCTGTGTAGCCGCGGCTGCAGTGATTGATTTTGCCATATCACCCATGTCGCCTGATGGATTGAAGATATATTCGAAATCCGCACCTACGTGACGTGCAGCATCTTCACCACCTTTTTGGACAACCGGCCAGAAAGGATCTTTACCTTCACCGTGTGTGACCATTACATAGCGTTCTGCCTGAGCAGCACCAGCTATCATCATCATGGCTGAAACAGCCATTACAATTTTTTTCATTTTTTCACTCCCATAAGTTTAGCCAACCAAAGACAGCTGATTGGCAAACCAATAAAAACTTTTACGAGATCGAAAGTAAAGATATTTTTAGAACAAATATTTTGCTTTTTTTAAAAAGACAAAGTTTATTCTATTTACAGGCTCAATTAAATGCTATTTCCAGCACAAAATAAAAAGTGTATCAGGCGTCTGGATCACTATCAAAAAACACACGCACCCAAGCTAGGGGGCATAATTATTGGAGCAGAATCATGAAACCAATTGGAATTGGCGTAATTGGAACAGGCTTTATGGGTAAAGCGCATTCGATCGCTTACAGTGCATCTGCTTCGGTTTTTGGCACCGGACTTCGACCAAAACTTGAAATTGTTTGTGATCTGAGCCCTGAACGCGCCAGTCAACGTGCGACCGATTTGGGGTTTTCACGTTACAGCGCAGACTGGCGTGATGTTGTCAATGATGACTCGGTTGACCTGATTTCAGTTTGCACACCTAATGACACACATGCTGAAATTGCGATTGCAGCGCTGAATGCTGGCAAGCATGTATGGTGCGAAAAACCAATGTCAACAAATCTTGACGATAGCGCGGCAATGGCCGCCGCCGCTAAAAACAGCTCAGGCAAAACGATAGTTGGCTATAATTATACTAAGAATCCTGCCGTAACACATGCACGTCGTCTTATTGAAAGCGGTGTTATTGGCGATGTTGCTGGGTTTTTCTGCCGTTATGACGTTGATAATGAAGCCGATGGTATGCGCCCATGGTCATGGCGTATGTCACGCGATCAATCCGGCACTGGTGCCAATGGCGATGTGTTGTGCCATGTTATCAGTGTCGCACATTACCTCACCGGATCAACAATTTCCAAAGTGGTTGGCGATTACGCCATAGTTCATAAAGAGCGAAGTGACCCAAACAACGCTAAAGCAACTTTGACAGTTGATAATGACGATATGGTGTCCGCTTTGGTTCATTTCCAAAATGGAGTCCATGGGCATATAGGTGCAAGCCGCGTGACTTGGGGAAGAAAATGCGGGCTTCGTTGGGAAGTTCAAGGCACAAAAGGTACAATCACCTTTGATCAAGAACGCCTTAATGAGCTTCAGTTATTCACCCAACAGGATGATCCAGCAACTGACGGTTTTCGTACTATCTTGACTGGCCCGCATCATGCACCTTATTCGGCCTTTTTACCTAATGGCGGACATAGCCTTGGCTATATGGATGTCAAGATATGCGAATTGCACGATCTATTAACTGCGATTGAAACGGGCGAAAAAATATGGCCTGATTTTGATTCGGCATTAGTGATTGAACAAGTCATGGACGCTGTTGATCGATCAGCCATGTCTGGCAGCTGGGCTAACGTATAAACGCCACCGATCGGCAAACCGGTTCTATAGATGAATAGCCTGACCTGTCTGTGCAGATAACAATGCTGCATCAGCAATGCGCAATGCGTTTAATCCGTCCAGTCCATCAGGGCTGGCTGGTTTGCCATTAACTATGCAATCGACAAAAGCAGTGATTTCATGCGCATAGGCATCAATATAGCGGGTCATGAAAAAATCATGTAATGGTGGGCGCGTATATCCCGTTTCATTGGCCACTTCGATTGATATAGGACGCTGATTTTCTGCCGCAACCATTCCTTTTGATCCATGCACCTCGATTCGCTGGTCATAACCATAGGTCGCACGGCGAGAGTTGGAAATAGTCACTTGCTTGCCTGATTCCATTGTCATTATCACCGATGCGCTGTCATAATCACCAGCATCACCAATCGCTGGATCGACTAAAACTGAACCACTGGCTTGAATAGTGATAGGCATTTCATCCATCAGAAAAACGGCCATGTCAAAATCATGTATCGTCATATCACGAAAGATTCCGCCTGAACGTTTTATATAATCAACTGGCGGTGCCCCGGGATCACGTGAGGTAATAACCGCCATTTCAGAAGCACCTATATCTCCGTTATTGATAGCCATCTTAAGAGCCGCAAAATGGGGATCAAATCGACGGTTAAAACCAACCATTAGAACAGCTTTGGCTTCATTCACAACGTCAAGACACGCACGCACACGATCAACGCTAAGATCAATTGGCTTTTCACAAAAGATTGCTTTTCCGCAGCGTGCAAATTGTTCAATCAGGTCAGCATGTGTATCGGTAGGAGTGCAGATAATTACGCCATCAACGTCATCACTGGATGCGATTTCGTCAATCATGCGAACATCACATCCATAATGATCCGCGATTGCATCTGCTGCTGCCACAATTGGATCAGAAACTGCAACCAAAACTGCTGCATCATGTCCAGCAACAGCGCGCGCATGCACTTGTCCAATGCGCCCAGCGCCCAAAACAGCAATTCGTACTGACATAATCAACCTCACTTGGTTATATAGAAAACATGGCTTTGTGATTAGACAAGCAAATAGCCGTTGGCAAGAAAAACCACCTTCGCATGTAGCTGTGATCCATATGCTTCACAGACTTGATTTTGCGCTTATAGATAGACAGAATGCTCGACGAAGTATGAGTGAGGAAAAGCAATGTTTTTAGGGTTTGATATCGGCACATCGGGCGTTAAGGCTTTACTTATTGACTCAGACGGCAAAATATTGGCCAGTTCGTCGGCCTCAATTGACGTAGTGCGCCCTCTTCCCGGTTGGTCAGAACAATCACCATCTGACTGGTGGAACGCCGTTAATGATACAGCTATGACACTATCACGTGACCATGCTAATGCGATGGCAAATGTGCGTGGCATAGGTCTTTCAGGTCAGATGCATGGGATGGTCGCGCTAGATAAAAATGATAGTGTTCTTCGTCCCGCGATCTTGTGGAATGACACACGCAATGCAGCCGAAGCGGCAGAACTTGATGATGAACATCCAGACTATCGTAAAATTGGTGGCAATGCGGTTATGCCTGGCTTTACAGCCCCAAAGGCTTTGTGGATGGCAAGACATGAGCCTGAATTATTTGCCAAGGTAGCTACTATACTATTACCTAAGGATTACATCCGATTTCTAATGTCGGGTGAAAAAATTTCAGACATGTCGGATAGCGCAGGAACCTTGTGGCTTGATGTTGCGGCACGCTCTTGGTCACCTACCTTGTTAGCCCCTTGCGGCCTGTCAATCGAGCACATGCCTGAGCTGGCCGAAGGCAGTGCACCAGCAGGCCAACTCCGGCCTGACATTGCGCATAAATGGGGCATCAAAAACTCTGTGACGATAGCTGGTGGCGGTGGCGATAATGCATCGGCAGCCTGTGGTCTTGGCGTTACAAATCCGGGAGATGCCTTTTTATCACTTGGCACATCTGGAGTCGTTTTCAGTGTCACTGAAAGCTTCGCCCCTGCCCATTCAGATGGGGCGCACGCATTTTGTCATGCTCTACCCAATACATGGCACCAGATGGGCGTCATTCTTGCCGCAACTGATTGTTTGAACTGGTTGTCAGAAATATCTAATACTCCGGTTGCCGGTCTCATGGATACAATAGAAAAAAGTGCTTTTTGCCCGTCGAATATGCTGTTTCATCCTTATCTGTCTGGCGAACGAACACCACATAATGACGCGACAGCGCGTGGCGGTTTTTTTGGCATTTCACGTGGTGATGACCGTGTCGATATGACCCGGGCTGTTCTTGAAGGCGTCGCCTTTGCAATGGCTGATGCAGTCGATGTCCTTGCCGCGGCTGATAAACGCCCTAGCCAACTACTTGCGACAGGCGGTGGGGCTAAAAGTCGTTATTGGTTGTCATTGATTGCTGCTGTGACAAGATGTGACATCGTCATCCCAGAAGATGGTGATTTTGGTGCAGCTCTTGGTGCAGCACGGCTCGGTTTGCTAGCCAGCAAACCCCATACATCTGGTGATACTGACATTATTTTACGCAAACCTGATATTATTGAAACGATTAGCCCTGATTCAGCAATACGAGATGCACTAGGGGATCGCCGACACCATTGGCAACAACTCTATACAGCGATCAAGCCAATACTTTAATCTGTAATAAGCAATATAAAGCGCAACCAAGATTACACGAGGAAACCACATCATTATGAACACTTCATTTTTTGGACTAGATCAGAAAATTAGTTTTGAAGGTTCTGACAGCACAAATCCTTTTGCCTTTAAACATTATAATCCAGATGAAATGGTGTTTGGTAAACGCATGGAGGATCAGCTGCGTTTTGCGATCTGCTACTGGCACAATTTCGTATGGCCAGGCAACGACCCATTTGGCGGCGAAACCTTTGAACGGCCATGGTTTGCATCACAATGGAATGGTACCAAAGGTGATGCTATGGACGCAGCAAAGCTGAAAGCAGATGTCGCGTTTGATATGTTCAGCCTGCTTGGCACGCCATTTTTCTGTTTTCACGATGCTGATGTTCGTCCTGAAGGGGCTAACTTTGCTGAAAACACGCGAAATCTGCAAGAAATAACCGACTATTTCCAGGGAAAAATGGAAGAAACTAATGTCAAACTACTTTGGGGAACTGCCAATCTTTTTTCAGATCGCCGCTATATGAGTGGTGGTGCCACGAACCCTGACCCTGATGTTTTTGCCTTTGCTGCAGCTACAGTAAAGACCTGCCTTGATTCTACTAAACAACTTGGTGGGGCTAATTATGTGCTATGGGGTGGCCGTGAAGGATATGAAACCCTGCTCAACACAGCGATTGATCATGAAATGGATCAGATGGGCAGATTCCTGAATATGGTTGTGGACTACAAGCATAAGATCGGCTTTGACGGCACTATCTTGATCGAACCAAAACCGCAGGAACCAACAAAACATCAATATGATTTTGACGTTGCCACTGTTTATGGATTTCTAAAACGTTATGGCCTTGATGCCGAGATCAAAGTCAACATCGAACAGGGGCACGCAATTTTGGCCGGACATAGCTTTGAACATGAGTTGGCACTTGCCAATGCATTGGGCATTTTTGGCTCGATAGATATGAACCGAAATGATTATCAATCAGGGTGGGATACTGACCAATTCCCTAACAATGTGCCAGAGGTAGCCCTTGCCTATTATCAAATACTAGGACATGGCGGATTTGAAAACGGAGGAACAAATTTTGATGCCAAGCTCCGTCGTCAATCACTTGATCCCCAGGACCTTCTATTGGCGCATATTGGTGGTATGGATGTCTGCGCTCGTGGCCTAAAGGCCGCCGCCGCCATGCTTGAAGATGGAAGTTTGCAACAGCATCTTGTTGATCGCTATGCTGGGTGGGAATCTGATTTTGGTGCCGAAATCATGGATGGCCATCATGGGCTTGACAGTCTGGCCGACAAAGTGCTTGCTAACGATATCAACCCACAACCGGTATCCGGCAAACAGGAATATCTTGAAAATATCGTTAACCGTTTTGTTTAGAGTGACTTCAGCTATTTTATAGCTTGGCGCATAGAAGTTTGATTTGTCACTGGTCAGCTTTTCCAGTCCGGGTCAATGCGGTCAAGCATACGCCAAAAAGCTGGCCATTCTGGGTGGCGCACCTTTGCACCACCTTGTGCGCTTCCACCTTCGAACTGTTGACGTGTATGCCGCATCACATCGTCAGGAATATAGCTGATCTCGGCACCTGATGCCATTGCCCGTAACTGGACATCCGAATTGCGTATAAACACCTGATGCCTGACAAATGCCCATATGGCTAATGGGCCAGCTGTTAAAAGACCATGATTTTTCAATAACAATGTATGGTTTTTATCGCCTAAAGCAGATTTTAAACGATCCTGCTCATCAGCATTTAAAACAATCCCCTCAAAATCATGATAGCCAACACGCTCAAAAAGTTGGCATCCTTCCTGAACCAGAGGAATGGCTTCTGCATTGATTGCCGACATTGCCTGACTGATTGGTTCATGCGTATGCATGACACAATGTAAATCATTCGGTCGCGCGCGATGAACAGCCGAATGTATTAAATAACCAGCCATATTGATGGGCGCATCATTATTATCCAGCTTGTTGCCATCCAAATCGATACGCACCAGATTTGATGCAGTGATTTCATCATATGTCAGCCCAAAAGGATTTATAAGAAATGTATCAGTGTCTGGTATCCGTAAAGTGATATGATTATAGACAACACTGGTCCAACCATAAAAATGCGTTAAACGGTAACAGGCAGCCAAATCAACCCGAGCATGCCATTCAGCTTCACTCATACCGTTCGGTGTTTCCGGATAGGTTACGTCAAGTGCCACTGATTGCATTAAAACCTCCAAAACAGGAAAATTACTTCAATCACTATGACCTCCATGCGGGGCTATTATCTAGTGATTTTTTTCATATTGCGCTTCAACACCTTTAATCAGCGCCAATAGAGCTTCATTCAACGGTGTCGGTATATTATGTTTTTTGCCAAGTGCAACAATAGCCCCGTTAAGCGCGTCAATCTCGGTTCGGCGCATCGCTATCACATCACGAACCATCGATGGTTTATGCGTTCGGTGCTCACGTCCAGCCATTTCGACAATCGCCAAAACATTCTGCGGATCAATAGCAACACCATCTGCATGAGCGACCGCACAGCTTTCCATCACCACTGCACGTGCAAGATTGCTGAGATGTTCTGAGTCAGCAATCGTCCCAGGCGTGCCTATGACCAATGCACAAATGGCATTCATAGCTGTGTTAAACGCGACCTTACTCCAGATCACTTGATCGATTTCGTTGTTAACCACCGCGGGAATATCAGCTGTGCATAACATCTCGGCCAGTTGCATCGCGATCTTGGCACTATCTTCCCGCGCCGCGTTAATCTGTGTCAGATGTTGCCCATGTGATGCAACATGCCCGGGACCAATCAAATCTGCAGGCGCTGTTGTTGTTCCATATATCACCCGTTCATAGCCGACAAACCTAGCCAACACGTCATGATTGCCAAGCCCGTTCTGCACACTGATTAGACATGTTGAATCAGCAATCATATGCAATACTGCGTTAATGGCTGCGACTGTTGCGCCAGTCTTGGTGAATACAAACATCACATCAAAAGGGTCATGCGGTTCGGTTGGTGCGATTACAGGTACATTGACTATGGAGTCACTTGTATCAAGCACCATTTTCAATCCGCCTGCGCATATTGCATTACGATGCTCTTCATTTCGGATAACCAAAGTCACGTCATAACAGGCTTTAGCCAAAGCGCCTCCAAACAGAGACCCTAAAGCACCTACACCAATCAAGCCCACTTTCATGACGTTGATCTGACTGTGTCTTTACCAGCATTATACCAGGCAATCTGGCTAAGAATTTCATAAGCAACCGCACTTGCAACCATACTTGTTATATTGTTGGGGTTGTCTTTGGTTGGCATCAAACACACTACATCACCACCAATAACGTTTAGCCCTTTGACGGACTGGATTAATCTTATCGCCTCATCAATCCCAAAACCAGCAACGCCCGGTTCAATATTAGAAACACCGGGCGCGACAGTAGCGTCAAGGCAATCCAAATCAAACGTGATATAAACCGGCATATCGCCTAAAACGTTACGAATTTTCGTGCAAACATCATCAATCTTCATTAAACGATATTGATCCATCGTAATAACATTATAGCCAAGCCTGTGACTTGGCTCCAGCCAATCAAGCCGGCGCGCATTGCCACGCAAACCAATCTGCAGACTCCGGCTGGCGTCAACAAACCCTTCATGAACAAGATAACTTGCCCAATGAGCTGCACTATCCTTTGCTCCTAAAAAATGATCCAACCCTTCAAACGTATCTGTATGGGCATCAAGGTGAAGCAAAGCGACCTTTTCACCTTTGGTCAGGTTGGCTTCGGCACCCGCTAAAGCTCGTAAAATGCCACCCGTCACCGAATGATCGCCACCAATTGATACTGGCCGTGCGCCTGTTGCATCAATTTTGCGATAAAAGGCAGTAATATCTCGAATGCATGCTTCGTTATTGTTCGCTTCAGGAAGTGGCACATCACCAATATCACCGATTACTCCCGTTTCCAGAGGGTAAAAGCCATAGCGCATATGAGCTCGCCGCATATTCGCTGACACATGCCTTACAGCACGTGGCCCAAGGTGCTGATCACGTTCGGTTGTCCCATTACCTGTCGAATGCGGAACTCCCACTAGGGCAATATCCAAACCATCTGCTGTTGCATGAATTGGGGCGCGAAATAAAGATGGGATACCCCACCAGTATAAATTTTCCATCATGCTGTTAGCGTTAGCATCGTCATTAAAGTTTTGGTCTTTATCACGCATCTATTATTCCCAACCTTGGTATTTTGCCATTTCCCTCGCTACAACACGTTCACGGTGGAACAAATAAACTCCACTTGCAATAATGATAAATGTTCCAACAAAGGTCGTATCGGCGGGCATATCATTAAAGAATAGATAGCCAAACAAGGCGGCCGTAACGATTTCAACATATTGAAATGGTGCTAATACACTAGCGGGAGCATTCTGTGTTGAAAAGACGATAAAGATATGACCTATGGTCGAGGCTATTCCCATTCCAATAATCCATTTAAAATGACCAGTATTTGGAATCAAAAAATCTGTACCTGGAATGCCCGCAAAGTGCCCTAAAATCATAATTAGGCCCAGTACAATGACGGCAACCAGCCCTACAACCAACTGCATCTGAAAAGGATGCGCAACCGATGAAATGCGGCTAGTTAGTATCATATAAAAGGCCATCGATACAGCCGACACAAGGGGCAATAAGGCTGGCCAACCAAAGATCACAAAGCTTGGCTGCAAGACCATCATCGCCCCGATCAAACCAAAAATAATTGCAAAAATACGGCGCATGCGGATCGTTTCACCCAGCATGAGAACCGATAAACCTGTCAAAATGAGTGGTTGCACGAAGAAGATTGCAATCGCTTCAGCCAATGGCAGATGCTGAATTGCCCAGAAAAAACAGAATGTAGCAATCATAAGCGTGATGCCGCGCATACATTGTATGGCCAAAGTGCCAGGCGGAATAACCCACAGACGGTTATAGATCACTAATGGCATTAATAGACATATCTGCATGAAGAACCGGAAAAATGTGACCTGAATAGGGTCAAAACTTCGACCTAGCGTTTTGGCACAGACATCGATAGCCGGAATAATCAGCATAGCTAGGCAAATCTGAAAGATGCCTTTCGATACAGCAGATTTGTCAGTCGCGCTGAACAATGACGACCGGTCAGTCATAAAGGGTTATTTCAAAAATATGTTGGATCAGCATCTGAATGTTAACCTGGAAGCTGTTGTGTCAGCACATACCGCAAAATATCGGCAACTGCCTTTGGATCTTCGGTAACGGCAAGAGCCGCAGCATCGACTTCCTTTAAGGCGTGTTGATGGTCTTCACCATGAACGATAATCAGTGATTTACCAAGCGCAGCAGCGTAGCCAGCATCAAATGCAGCATTCCACTGCTTGTATTTCTCGCCAAACCGCACAACCACGATATCAGCATCCTGAATAGCTATACGCGTGCGGATCGCGTTGACCATCGCACCTTTATGGTCATGCCAATATTTGTCTGTCTCGGCACCCAATATAGCCACCCCACAATCGTCACTGGCGGCATGGTCAGTCACCGGGCTTGAAAAGGTCACATCAAGACCTGCTGCTCCTGTGATTATTTGCTCGCGCCAGTCAGTATGGATTTCCCCAGAAAGATAGACTTTCATGGCCATTTTGCCACTCCTTATTTTAACCTATAATTTGAACCAGATCACATTCATATGACCACAATCGGTAAAGGAATTATGTAAGGTGACAATATCCAGAAATGCCAAGGTTACAACCGCCAAGTTGATTTCGTCACATATCCATCAACTTTGACCGCTTTTGGGTTGGCAAAACATCTTGTTCAGATCACTATGCCAAAAAACAAAAACGAGGTTATCATGATCAATCTGGAAAGCTTTGGCGATTTGAGTGAAATTCCAGCTGGAGAATTTGCACCAAAACCAACAACATTAACCAAAGGCCAAACCGAAGCACTGGTGCCACTATGGGAGTCACTTGATGGCCTAACCAAAATTGGCATCTGGGATTGTACGATTGGTCGCTTTACAGCCGACCGAACTAAATCTGCTGAAATTTGTCATGTTTTATCTGGCAGTGCATCAGTTGTGAATGCTGATGGCGGAGGCAAGCGTGATATTGGTGCAGGTGATATGCTGATATTACCAATAGGCTGGACAGGCGAGTGGACAATTCATGAACCAATGCGCAAAACATATATCCTGATCGCTGAATCTGACATTTAATAGAGTTGTGACCACTCATTTCCAGTTGGCAAAATAAGCCTGCGCAACGGCCTCAAACCTAGACATAATTCGTGTTGGGCGCAGATTTTCAAGACTGGCTATGACAATCCGGCTTTTAATGATGTTGTTTTTGATTGGACAGGCAATAAGCTTTGCCCCCTCATAAGTCAGATCACCTTTTGGGCGGGTAACAAGAAGCGAATAGCCAAGCCCGCGCCCCACCATACCTCGCACCAACTCAAGTGACGATGTTGTATAGGCAATATCTGGGGTTACACCCATAGATTTTAACAAGCCAATAAAAAACTCACGGCTGGGCTGAACATCAAACAGGATCATCGGCTCTGTCGCCAGTTCAACAAGATCGATTTCATGCAGATCAGCTAATCTATGATTGGCTGGCAACAGCACATAAGGCGATAACTCGGCTAATTCCACTCTATGTATATCTTCTGGTAATTCCAGATCGTACAACAAAGCTATTTCCAGATTACCTGAATACAAACCCTCAACAAGCTTTTCCTGTGTACCCTCCTGCAAATCGAGCTTAACGCCCGCATAGTTCTTATGAAACTGCTTTATCAAACCTGGTAAAACCGAAGGTGCTAACGTCACAAAACTTCCCAACTTCAGAACGCCGCTGATATCGTCACTTTCAATATCATCACTTATCATCATCGCTTCACGTTGCACATCACTTGCGTGGGATAGCAGGCTACGTGCAGACTGAACAAAACGTAAAGCCCCTGCTGTCACTGAAACACCCTGCGCGTGATGCCGAAGCAATAATTGCATACCTAGCTGATCTTCAAGCTTGCTAATCGCAATGGAAACTGTGGGTTGAGATACGTTCAGGCTGGCCGCCGCACCTGCAATTGATCCACTATCAACACAGGCAACAAAATATTCAAGCTGACGTAAGGTAAATCGGTGCATAGCGCAAAGATAGCATAAGACTATAGATAAACAAAAAAAAATGTATTTTAACTAATCAACGGCTTGGCTTAGCGTTTATTAATTGGTTGATGGTTGTGGTTCCGGCACGGCTTATATGAACAATTTTTAAATTTAGATTAAATAAATAATATCAGTATCATAAATATATTAATGAAAGTGATTTGTAATGATTAGAACAGGTGAAGAATATCGTGACTCATTACGCGATGGCCGTGAAGTATGGATTAATGGTGAACGCGTCAAAGATCCATGTAAACATCCACAAATCAAACCAGCAGTTGATGCGCGTGCCTATATTTATGACATGCAGCATGACGCCAAAACCAAAAATGCCATGACTTACAAAGAGAATGGTGAAAGTTTCGCCATTGGTCTGCGCTTGCCCTATGAACAAAAAGACTGGCAGGACAAACGTGACGCGGTCGATCTTGTGACACATAATTTAGGTGGTGTTGTTACCCGCGTTGGTGATGAAACAATTGGTGAAATGTGGTCGCTTTGGGATGGCAAGGACATATTAAACGAGATAGATGCGCGCTTTGCTGAAAACATTGAACGTCATATTCATCAGGCCATCAAGAATGATCCGTTCCATGTGTCCGCCAATACAGACCCGAAAGGTGATCGGTCAAAGGCACCACAGGATCAAGACCCGGATATGCTGGTGCATGTGGTCAAAGAAACCGATGCGGGTATTATTATTCGTGGTGCCAAATTTGAAACCGCCGCCGCTTATTCGAATCAGGCCTTTCTGAAACCGACAATTGCCAATTGGGGTGATGCCGAACTATCCGATTATGCGCTAGGCTGTATTGTCAAAATGGATGCGCCCGGCGTCAAACATATATGCCGATCAGGTTTTGCAGGAGCCAGCGGCGGATGCCCACGCGCCAATCAGGAAGATTACCCATTGGCCAATAAATTTGACGAAATTGACACATTGATGATTCTGGACAATGTGCTGGTACCCTGGGAAGACGTTCTGTTTTATCAGCATACAAAGGCGGCCAGCTTTATCCGCGCTACTCTGCATCGCTATTCGGCTTTTCCCTATGTTCAACGCACATTATCCTATGCTGATCTGATCATTGGGGCTGCTTTGTGGAACGTTAAGCAAACTGGCCTTGAAAAACAGCAAGCTGTTCAAGAAAAACTATCCGAGCTGGCTGTATGGCGTGAAGGTATTAATGCCTTTTTGACCGCAGCGATTGCTACTGCTGAAACCAGCCCAAATGGATTGCTGATGCCGAATCAGTCATTGCTATTCTCTGGCCGTGTCCATGCGTTATCTAATTTGCCCAAAATGATGCATCTGGCTCGTGAACTATGTGGCGGTCAAATTTGTGTGACACCTGATGCCAACACCTTTGCCGCTGCCGATACAAAACCATGGATGGACAAATTCTATTCAATCAATGACAAATGGCTAGCGGATGATCGGAGAAAGTTATTGGCTTTAGCGCGTGATTTGCT
>NZ_CAXBVX010000034.1:0-18995 GCF_963979125.1 uncultured Candidatus Puniceispirillum sp. | reverse complement strand
CCGCCTGTATTCTGAACTTCCTGCTGAGCCGCTTCCAGCTCGTCAAGGATGGTTCGACAGCGATTAAAAAATCTCTGGCCTGTTTCGTTCAAATACATACGGCGCGTCGAACGCTGAATCAGTGGCGCGCCAAGGCGAAGCTCTAAATCTTTCAGCCGGCGACTGACCGCAGAAACGGCAATACCAAGCCGTTCGCTCGCCTGTGTAAGGCTTCCCGTTTCAACAACAGTTACAAATGCGCGTATTTCTTCAATCTGACTCATAAGTAAACTCTATATTATTTTTCTAAATTTCATAATTATATTTTCACAAATCTTGTCTTCTTTCTAACGCTCGCAACAATTAAATATAAGCAGCCATGAGAGACCTCCCCCCTCTCATGGCGTATCCCCCATTGATTATTGTTTATGTAAAGCCTTAACCCTGTGCTCTGCTTGGTAATGTGCTAATTTATTTGCAATGACATTGGTGGAAAAAAGGGTATCTCATGCATATTGAGCAAAGCTGGCATCACCATCTTGGCAAAATCATGGATGGCAAACAGATGTCACAACTATCTGGATTTCTGGATGCCGAACGCGCCAAAGGCAGACACATATATCCACCCCCAGAATCTATTTTTACGGCTTTTACTCTGACGCCCTTTAATGCGGTCAAAGTCGTTATTATCGGACAGGATCCCTATCACGGCCCCGGACAGGCGCATGGGTTAAGTTTTTCGGTACCAGATGGCGTTAAGATACCCCCATCATTACGTAATATTTTCAAAGAGCTTGTTTCCGATATTGGCTGTCCCGCACCTGTACATGGCAATCTGGAAAGCTGGGCACATCAAGGCGTGCTTTTGCTGAATAACTGTCTGACAGTCGAAAATGGCAAAGCAGGCTCACATCAAGGCAAAGGCTGGGAAGCATTTACCGATGCCGCCATCAGCCAGCTAGCCGAAATCCGCGAACATCTGGTTTTTATCCTATGGGGACGCAAAGCCGCCGAAAAAGGCCATGCGATAGATGCCAGTCGCCATCTTATTGTGACCGCAGCACATCCATCACCACTTTCAGCCTATAATGGGTTCTTTGGTAGCCGCCCTTTTTCGCGCACAAATAGTTATCTCAAAGCGCATGGACAAACCGCTATTGATTGGAACATTAACGAAAGCTAGATATTTGACGCGCATAGATAGATTGATAAGACTAGAAAATATATATTTGTAAAAGGTACAGATTCATGACCCGCACTTTGCTTTGTTTTGGCGACAGTAACACGCATGGCACGCCACCAATGGATAGCATGTCATCTCAAGGCCGGTTTGAACCCGATGTGCGCTGGCCATCAGTTATGCGAACTCAGCTTGCCCCGGGCTGGACTATTATCGAAGAAGGTCATCCCGGGCGCACAACTGTCCATGATGATCCTATCGGTGGCATTCATAAAAATGGCATCCGCATGTTGCCTGCCTTGCTGGAAACACATCGCCCGCTTGATGTTATTGTGATAATGCTGGGCACCAATGATTTGCAGCATCGATTTGGCGTAAATGCTACTGAAATTGCTTTGGCAATTGGCAAGATTGTTGAAATCATCAAGGCTTCACCGTCTGGCATTGACCAGCGCGCGCCCGATATTTTACTGGTTAGCCCGCCACCCGTCATTCAGGCTGGCTGTCTTGCCGACGTGTTTGAAGGTAGCATTGAAAATGCAAATGCGCTTTCTGGTACCATTGCCAATATAGCCAGACAGCATAATGTTCCTTATTTTGATGCAGGCGCACATATTGCCGTATCGCCAATTGATGGTGTGCATTTTGATGCTGAAAGCCATATCACGCTTGGTCACGCGATGGCTCAAGCGGTACGTGAATTGTTTGGCTAATTGATTGTGTCACCCTATTGGACAGGCTAGCTTCAACGGGGATTAGACGCCATCATCAATTCAGGGCATCCATTCAACGTATCCATTCAGAGCATCTATTATGGGGGAACCATTATGTCATCCATTGTTATTCTTGGTATTTTTGTAGCCGATACAGCCTATCGCGCCAAACGCATACCGCTTATTGGTGAAACCATTTTAGGGGAAAGTTTCAATCTCAGCCCTGGTGGCAAAGGATCAAATCAGGCAGTTGCTGCGGCAAAGGCTGGCGCCAATGCACATATGATCACCCGGCTTGGCAAGGATACTTTTGCCGATATGGCACTCGATATATGGCAACAAGCTGGCGTGATACCTGCAATCACACAGCATGATAACAGCTACACAGGTGCCGCCTGCATTTTCATCGAAGCCGACTCTGGCAATAATGCGATTATTGTTACCCCGGGCGTTGCTGGCGAGATTGATAATAGCGACATTGACCGCAATGCAAAGCTAATTGCCGATGCCGATATATTCATTACCCAGCTGGAACAGCCGCTTGATGCGGCCATGTATGGTTTGGCAATGGCACGGAAGAATGGCGTTTGCACATTGCTCAATCCGGCACCAGCCGCCGACCTGCCAGCAGGCATGTTGGCCTTATGCGATTATGTCACTCCAAATGAAACCGAAGCCGAAGGCCTGACGGGTGTCAAAGTCACCTCGGTTGAAAGCGCAATCACCGCCGCCAAAGCTTTGCGTAAGGCTGGTGCAGGCGCTGCCATCATCACACTTGGAGAAAATGGCGCCCTTTATCACGACGCTGACACCACACAACATATGCCTGCCATGCCTTCGGGCAAGGTAATTGAAACCACAGGTGCTGGTGATTCCTTTAACGGCAGTTTTGCAGCCGCTATAGCTGAAGGCATGGTGCCTGTTGAAGCTGTCAGATTCGGATGCGCAGCGGCTGGCATTTCGGTAACACGTGCTGGGGCCGCCAACTCAATGCCAAGCCGCGACGAAATTAACGCACGGCTGGCACAAGGGTAACAATTGATAAATTGACTAACTACCTTGCCCTGCGGGGCTGGGCGCTGATACCGCCGTTGTCATCCAGCAATCTTGATATTCACCATCAGTTACCTTTTCAACAACCCATGAAAAGAACAGAACATTGCCGCCCTTGGTTTCCATCAGCACATCAAATTGCCGCCAGCCCTCGCCTTGCTTGCCCAAAGTGATAGAATGGGTAGCATGGTCAATCATCTCGATATAAGACGGGCTTCGTATCATCTGGGCAAAACGCGGATATGGCCCGGTCATACGCCGATTGACCGGATGCGCAAAAGCCCATGTCTGGCGAATGCCAAAATCACTTTTGGGATTATCATTATTCTGTAACCCGGTTAGTTGAATATCAACAACTTCCAGCGGCGCAATATCGGGATCTGGCATAACAACGTCGTTAGCACTTGCCGATATCATCATGCTGAAATAGCCAAAAATAATGAAAAGAAATAGTCTGAAAAACTTGATCATAAGCACAATATTCCCATTTCAACTATGTCCCCCTCATTATGAGATGGGGAGGATTTTACCAAAATGCAATATTTGGCTTATGCTATCTATTGCCAATAATTAATAGAAAAGAGTTTTATGAAAATTTTCATTCAAGGTGCAGGACGTGGCATCGGCCTTGCTTTTGCCAAACATGCCTTGGCATCACAGCAAGGTGATGACTGGCATATGTTCCTCACCGCCCGCATTCCCGAGGATAGTGACGGCTATAAACAACTACCGCCATCTGCAAACATCACCTGGATTGCAATGGATTATCTGGATCCTGACAGTATTACCAAAGCGGGAATAGAAGCAGCCAAACATACCAACCAGCTTGACCGTGTAATTTCGGTGGCAGGCGTTTTACGTGACCCCAAAGTCAGCCCGGAAAAACGGATCGCTGACCTTGATAGCGCCGCCATGCTTTATGCTTATCAGATTAATGCCATGGGACCGGTTTTACTTGGCAAGGCATTATGGCCACTTATCAAAAGTGAACATCCAACAGTTTTTGCCAGTCTATCTGCACGCGTTGGGTCAATTTCAGATAACCGACTTGGTGGCTGGTATGCCTATCGCGCCAGCAAGGCTGCGCAAAACCAGTTACTGCGCACAATGTCGATCGAACTGGCACGTTACAACCCTTATGCCTGTGTTGCCACCTTGCATCCAGGCACTGTAGATACCGCCTTGTCAAAACCGTTTCAGGCGCATGTGCCAGCCGATAAATTATTCACCGCGGCGCATAGTGCAGAATGTCTGTGGCGTGTAATGGATGGGCTTGGCCCAGACGATAGTGGTGGTTTTTTTGCCTATGATGGCGCGCCTATTGATTACTAGTTTCGGCACGCGCATTGGCAAGACCGCGCAAGGTAATTGGCAATTGCGCTAGCATGAATAACGCGCTTGCAGGTGCCGCAATAAACGTTTTGTAGAATACCCAATCAGCCTCGTCAAAACTACGCCAGACATATTCATTTACTAAAGCAAGGACAAGGAAAAACAATCCCCACCGCAGGCTGAGTGTAAACCATGTTGCGTCATCAAGCGCAAATTGATGTTTAAAGAATTCGCGCATCATGGCGCGGCGCATCAAAAGCCCACCTAGCAAAACGGCTGCAAACAATCCATTGAACAAGGTCGGCTGTATCTTGATAAAAATGTCAGCATCAAGCGCTATTGCCGCCCATGTAAAGCCCGCCGATAGCAGTAATGAAAAAAGCGGAAAGCGGGCAAAACGCCGTTCTTGTAACCAGGCCACAAGCAATACCAGCGCGCCCAACCCAACAGAAATAATCGCTGCGGCGAATAATCCATAAAAACCATATCCAATGAAAAAACCAAGCAAAGGCAGAACTTCAAATAAAAACGCGCCAAGCCTCATGATTGATCATCCAGACCACGCAAGGTGCGGCTAAAATCCAGATCACTAGCCTTGTCAGAAAGCCAAATATTCAAAAAGGCATCGGCAAAATCAGCATCGTTGATCGTTTCGCCCTCAACATCATTCAAATAAAAGGTAATGCTACCGTCGTTATTATGGATAGCTGTTGCACTTTCGCCATCGTTCAAATCACGAAAACTTGCATCCAGAAATGTCTTCCAGATTTTTAATTGCGCTTCATCTGCCTTTGTCTGGCGTTCCATTTCGATCAGCGATCGTTTAACAATTTGCTCTTTTGAGGCATCCACCAGATAACTTAACCGCAACGCAAATGCGCCTTCTGGGTTAAAGCGGCCTTGCGGAGCAAATAATGTGGCGTCATAGACTTTAAACAGAAACACCTTAAAACGGGCTTTGCCAACAATCTCAGCATCAGGCACCAGCCCCGCCCAAGGTTCGGCCAACGCCATTGTCATTGATGCCAGCATCACGGTCACAAACATACTAAGACGCATGACACGCCAGACATTGGTAACGACAAAGCTAAGCAGTGCGTGAGTCACTTTTGACGTCATTCTGGCCATTGTGAAAGATCCAGCGGGCCAACAGCGGCGGCAGCTTGACCGCGCAGAAACACGATTGTGACCGATCCAATTTCAATTCCGTATTTACTGATATAGGCACGGTTGATCGCAACCTCTTCATCCTGTTTGTAAATCCAGTCATCAAAATGCACCTCGACATCCTGACCTGACATATTCAGCACAACATCATATGACCAGTTCATCGTATTACCAGCCACAACACCTGATGCGGTACCAGTAATGTCATCTGCTGTGCCCTGATATTGATAGTGCCCAGCCGCATTCTGTCCGCTATTGGCTATTGTCCATATGCGTTTGGCACGCTCGCCATCATCATATAGAAAATCTTCATCAAGGATCAGATTGTCACCATCAAGCCGACCATCCAGATTGACACGAAATTGGCGGCGTACATTACCAAAACGGTCTTCAAAAATACCATAGGCAACTGTTTGCCCCGCAAAAAACTGCTCCAGCATAAATGCTGGTTGTCGATCAGCAAATTCGGCAACATCCTTTCGCGCACAGGATGACAGTCCCACCATGGCCGTTCCCATGATCGCAAGCGTACAAACCAGCTTCAACAGCGTACTCATAAATCCTGTAAATCGTCCCTTTTTACGACGCATCTCTTTATCCTCCCACACTCTAAACGACACCATTATCAAGATTGGCAAAAAAGGCTTCGGCATCAGCTTTAATCTGCATGACCTTTTCGTCAGCCATTTTATCAAAACTGCGATACATCATGCCAAGGCGTGCATTATGCCCTAATTTTTCACGATTCCGCCCCAGAAAATCCCAATATAGATAATTAAACGGACAGGCATCCTTGCCTGTCTTCGCTGTCACCTTATACGCACAATTTTTACAATAGTTTGACATCCGGTTAATATAGGCACCCCCCGCGGCATAGGGTTTGCTGGCCAAATAGCCGCCATCGGCAAACAATACCATGCCTGACACATTGGGCAATTCCACCCATTCATAGGCATCGGCATACACAACAAGATACCATTCATTGACCATAACGGGGTCAAGTCCAGCCAGCAGAGCAAAGTTTCCAAGCACCATTAACCGCTGAATGTGATGTGCATAGGCATAACGCTCGGTTTGGGCAATCGACTGCTGCATGCAGTTCATCCGCGTGTCACCAGTCCAGAAAAATTCTGGTAACGCCCGTTTAGCCTCAAGATAATTTAATGCCGCATAGCCAGGCATTTTCAGCCAGTAAATGCCTCGTATGAATTCCCGCCATCCTAAAATCTGGCGGATGAATCCTTCAACCGAATTCAGTGGCGCGATGCCATCATGATACGCCTGTTCGACTGCTTTGATAACTTCCAGCGGCGTCAATAATCCTGCATTGAGGTAAAAACCAATATGGCTGTGATACATCCATGGCTCATCCTCGATCATCGCATCTTGAAACTTGCCAAATAATGGCAAGCGTTCATCAATAAATTTTGCCAGCACCGCAAGCGCATCTGTGCGCGTTACGGCAAAATCAAAATCATCCAGACTGCCAAAATGATCCGCGCATCGTGCGGCCACAAGCACCAAAACATCTTTGGTTATATCATCTGGCGGGCAGCGATATGGTGTTGGCACAGCCTGCGTTAAATCAGGCGATTCACGGTTGTCGGCATCATAATTCCATTTACCACCAATCGGGGCATCACCTTGCATCAAAATATCAAAACGCCGCCGCATGTCCCGATAGAAAAAATCCATGCGTAGCTGCTTACGCCCTTCAGCCCAGATACTGAATTCGTCATGCGTACATAGAAACCGGTCATCATCGCGTATCTCGACATCAACATCCAGCACCTGCCGCCATTCATCCATAGCCGCGCGGACACGATATTCACCTGGTGCGGTCAGAATGACTCTGTCTGGGGCAAATAACGTAACCGCCCGCCCAAATTCACCGGTAAAACTGCCAGCATTCTCAGGATCATCAAGCGTCACATAATGTACCCTGATACCTTTTTGGCGTAATTCCTCGGCAAAATGGCGCATTGCCGAAAACAGGAAAGCGACCTTGCGCTTATGATGCCGGACATAGGTGACTTCATCCTGCACCTCACACAACATCACGACATCATTAGCCACATGAATATCACGCAAGCTGGCAAGATCATGCGTCAGCTGGTCAGCCAGAACCAAACGAAGCGCGCCTTTAATACCCTCCATCATGAAGCTCCCATATTCATGAAATCACCCGCGTCGTGGCAAAAGCAGCCAGCGCCGCTTCACGCGATTGCTTTACATCAACAATGGGCTTTGGATAGTCCTTGCCAAGCGTTATACCAGCCACCTGTAATTCTAATGCGGGCGCTTCCCATGGGCTAAATAAGTACTTGTTTGGCAAATTCGCCAGTTCAGGCACAAAGCGGCGTGTATAACTGCCATCAGCATCAAATTTTGTACCTTGCGTTATCGGATTGAACACCCGGAAATAAGGTGCCGCATCAGCACCACAACCGGCAATCCATTGCCAACCAGCACTGTTATTGGCAAGGTCGGCATCAACAAGACAATCCCAGAACCACGCTTCGCCATGATGCCAATGTAATAGTAAATTCTTGACCAGAAATGATCCGACAATCATCCGCACGCGATTATGCATATAGCCTGTTTCCCATAGCTCGCGCATACCAGCATCAATGATTGGATAACCTGTTTGTCCCTGTTGCCAGGCACGCAGGTTTTTGTCATTGCTTTGCCACGGGAAGTTATCAAATTTTGATTGCAGATTTTGCCGTGGCAAATGCGGAAAATGATACAGCAGTGAATGCGAAAATTCACGCCAGCCAAGCTCGGATAAAAACACATCTATATCATTGTCAAAACCAGCCTGATCGCGCGTTTCGATTGCCGCATACCAGGCCATATTGGGCGATATTTCGCCCCAATGCAAATGTGCTGAAAGCCGTGACGTGTTTGGACGTGCTGGAAAATTGCGGCCATCCTTATAGCCTTTCAGCCCGGCATCGATAAAATCATAAAGCCGGGCTAACGCTGCCGCCTCACCAATCTGCCAATGGGGTGCCATTTTCAATCCCCAATCACGATCAGGAAGCAGACCAAGCGCATCAATCGACAATGACTGGTCAGGTACGGGAACCAGCTTCATGGTCTCGGGTTTGGCCAGCGGTAAACGGGGTGGTGCCGCATTAAGGCATCCGCGCCGATAAAATGGTGTAAAGACACGATACGGCGTGCCATCTCCTTTTAAAACTGTCCACGGTTCCCATAATAAAGATCCATTAAAACTTTCAACCTGAATATTGTTATTTGTCAGATTTGTTTTCAGAACTTTGTCGCGGGCTATGCGCCATGGCTCATAACAACGGTTCCAGAACACACCCGATGCACCAACCTTGGCAACAAGCTTGGGAATAATATCAACAGGGTCACCGCGCATCACACATAAGTTGCCATCCAGCGATTTGTTCAGCGCCGTCAACGCATGATGAAGCCACCATCGTCCAGCCGCACCTGTTTTATGCTCACCAGCATTATCATCATCAAGAATAAATAACGGCAGAACATCACCAGCCTGCACCGCGGCAACCAGAGACGGATTATCTGCCAGCCGTAAATCTTGTCGAAACCAGTGAATATTGATAGATGACGCCATAGTAACTCTTTTCTAAAACCCGTATGAACACGTCTAATATGTAAGATCAAAAGAATACGAAACAACGTGTCTCGATACTTTGGCGCGGCGCGGCATCGGCGGCGGCTGATGGATCATCAAAAGCACTATGGATTGTAAAGCGCGCCCTGCCATCAGTTGCCGAGTCATAGGTTTTGATCAATGCTACCTCATTCATCGTCATTGCCGGAAAGTAAAACCAGCAATGTTTGGGATTGTGCAAGGCATATTGAATTTCGCCAATGCGATCACTTGAAAGCCGTTTTATTGGCACCAGATCGTCAATGGCAACACTTGTTGAGTCGCAAAAGGCCATTGGAAAGGTTTCAACCGAACCAACGATTGATCGCCATACATTAACAATCGCAAAGCGTTTCTGAAGCCGGGCTTCAGCCTGATCAGGCAAAAGATCACGAAGCCTTTGCGGTGCTGAAAAGTCTGTATAATCATTATGGATAACTGATGCTGGTTCTCGCGACTTGACTGCTTTACGTAAATTGTCTGATGCTGCCCGGCGTGTATGATCGAAAATATGCACCTGATCCGCGCCCGTGACTGTGCGCACCAGATCCTTGACTTCGGCTTCGTAAATGTCATTGACCAACAGATCATCATAAAAATCACTGACGGCACTAGGCTGGGCGACAAGCTGAAACCCTTCGCGATCAATATGAAAATTATGACCCCGCCCATTCGCAATTTCGACATCGACGATATTATATTCGCCAGGATGCGTTGCGGCCACTCCGCCTGCCTGTGATGCAACAAATTCTGCTACTGACTCGCGTGACGCAATATATTGCAACGGGGCTATTACTGACATCCGTTCCACATCAAATTCCAGACATAACGTTAAAACCTATCTATCTTCACCATAGGTAATCGCTTTGTCAAAGTAGCAATTAAGATTAGAATATAGTTTCCATACAAATACACCCCTTCAGAAGGCGGGCATTGATGCACGCATTTAACAGACTATCAACCGAATGGCAGGCAACATTGCTGATGCTTGTGGCCATGTTGCTATTCACGGTCATGGGGGTATTTATTCGGCTGGCGTCACAAGTGATTCCGGTTATGGAAGTGGTGTTTTTCCGTAACTTCCTTGGTGCGTTAATCCTTTTACCTCTGATTATGCGATCCGGCATAAAGACGATCAAAATGGTACGTCCAAGCCTGTTTATATATCGAGGCATGATTAATTTTGTGGGTATGGCTGCCGGATTTACCGCCGTGACCTTAATTCCCCTTGCCGAAGCCACAGCACTCAATTTTACCTGCCCACTTTTTATTACCCTTGGCGCAGCTATGTTTCTGGGCGAGGTCATCCGCATTCGGCGGATCATCGCAATCATTGTCGGTTTTTGTGGAACATTACTAATCTTACAACCTGGCATTAGCGATATATCAGTTGGTGCCATGCTTGCATTGGTTGGCGCTTTATCTGTTGCAGGCGCCAGCCTGTTGGTCAAAAAGATGACTGAAACCGAGTCTGTAAATGCCATTGTTATGTGGATGGTTGCTATTCAGGCACCAATATCATTTGTGCCGGCCTTCTTCGTCTGGCAATGGCCCGATATGTATGGATGGTATCTTCTGATCAGCCTGACTTTGGCGGCAACAATTGCACATATATGTTTTACCCGCGCTTGTGTGCTTGTCGAAATAACCAGCTTGCAGCATCTCGAATTTATAAAACTACCTTTTGCCGCGTTGATTGCTTGGTTTATCTTCAGCGAAGTCCCAGATATTTGGACATGGATAGGTGGCGCCGTAATTTTTCTATCAACTGCCTATATAACGCATCGTGAATCACAGGCACATAGATCATTGCGGCCTAATCACGGCATCAAAGAAAGCAAACTATAGGCGTTTCATAGCCTAATCAGCCGTTTCGACATCCCAATATAGCGGCACGCCACAGTCAAAAATCGTAACATTGCCTTCGGGTGTCTTACGTGCATCTGGATATATCACCGGATCATCACGGCGTATCAGATTAATATACGTATCATTGGGTGCCAGCTGATAAAAGGCTGGACCATTCAACGACGCAAAAGCCTCAAGATGCGCCAGCGCGTCTGCCTGTTCAAAAATATGTGCAAGACATGACATCGTATTCGGCGCGGTATAGATGCCAGCACATCCGCATGCTGATAATTTGGCAGCATCCAGATGCGGCGCGCTATCCGTCCCCAGAAAGAATGAAGCCGAGCCTGAGGTGGCAGCCGCAATAAGCGCGCGACGGTGCGTTTCCCGCTTGGCAACAGGCAAACAATAATTATGTGGACGTATCCCGCCAACCAGAATGTCATTACGGTTGATGAACAAATGATGTGTCGTGATTGTTGCGGCAATATTATCGCCACCATCAGTCACATAATCGACGCCTTCACTTGTCGTCACATGCTCAAGCACGACACGCAATGTCGGCACTCGTGCCCGAAGTGGCGATAGAACACGTTCAATGAAAACCGCCTCGCGATCAAATATATCGACTTCTTTATCAGTTACCTCACCATGCACACATAATGGCAAGCCAATGTCGGCCATGCGTTCCAATACCGGCATCACCTTGTCAAAGTCACGTACACCCGACGCCGAATTGGTTGTTGCCCCTGCTGGATATAATTTAACCGCATGCACAAGGCCAGCCTCAGCCGCCAACGCCACATCATCTGGATTGGTTGTTTCTGTCAGATAGAGCGTCATCAATGGTGCAAAATCAGCATGAAGCGGACACGCCGCCATAATACGATCACGATAGGCCGCAGCATCTTTTGCTGTCACCACAGGCGGCACCAGATTGGGCATAATGATCGCGCGGCCAAAATGCCGTGTTGTATCCGCGATCACCGCCTGTAGCATATCACCATCGCGCAGATGTAAATGCCAGTCATCAGGGCGGCGGATTGTCAATTTGGTCTGCATGGTAAATGGCTCACTTAACTAGACATATGCTTAATAAATATCGATCCAACATTGTGGCTGGATGCCCTTAACGCTAGACATTCAGCAATAGATATTCACGTTCCCACGGGCTGATAACTTCCAAGAATTCATCAGCTTCGGCACGTTTGACCTCGACGAATAATTTGACAAATTCTTCACCAAGCACTGGATGCAATGCCTTGGCCTTTTCCAGCACATCAAGTGCTACGTCAAGATTTTTGGGCAGCGTTTCAAGCCCCTCACCACTCACATTACGCGGCTTTGTCGGCCGCCTTTCTTCCTGCAAACCAAGCCATATAGATGCCAGCGTCGCGGCGATCGCCAGATATGGATTTGCATCAGCACCGGGAATACGGTTTTCGATCCGCCGATTGGCCTGTTCGCCAAATGGAACACGCAAGCCAACAGTACGGTTATCAACACCCCATGCCAAATTCGCTGGCGAGTCCTCGGCACCTGTTCGGCGCCTATATGAATTTACATAAGGTGCCATCAAGGCCATGGCGCCAACCAGATAACGTTGCATGCCAGCCAGCGCATAATAAAAGGCGTCACTATCTGACCCGTCATCATTCACAAAAATATTCTTGCCCGTTTTCTTGTTCTTGATTGAGCTATGAATATGCATCGAACTGCCTGGCTGATCCTGCATCGGCTTGGCCATAAAGGTTGCGTGAACATTGTGATTAAGTGCGGTCTGGCGCACCGTACGTTTGAACAGAAACGCCTGATCTGCCAACTCCAAAGCATCGCCATGATTGAAATTTATTTCCATCTGGGCGGCACCCGATTCATGGCTCAGCGTATCAACATCAAGCCCCTGCGCTTCGCAATGGTCATAGATTTCTTCAAAAAGCGGATCAAATTCGTTAACCGCATCAATCCCATAGGCCTGTTTGGCCTTTTCAGCGCGCCCCGAACGCCCTGTTGGGGTAACCAGCGGGTTATTCGCATCAGCGCTTTGTTCGACCAGAAAAAATTCCAGCTCAGGTGCAATAACCGGTTTTAGACCTGCCTTGTCAAACAGGTTCATCACATTCTTGAGCACCGCACGCGGCGCAAAGGCGACCTCATCTCCATCGGTATTAGCAGCATCATGAATCACCTGCGCTGTTGGCTCACTATACCATGGCACAAGCCGACAGGTTGATTGATCTGGGATCAGAATGACATCGCTACCAATTTCATTGAGAACTTCGCTATCGTGATATTCACCTGTCACTGACTGCCCAAATACATATTCAGGCAAGCGCAACCCACCCGTTTCCAGAGCCGAAACAAATTTCTGAACAGGCAGAATTTTACCCCGCGGAATACCAGAAATATCACTTACCAGACATTCTACTTCGGTGATTGACTGTTCTTTCAGCCATTTTTTCATGTCAAAACTCATAAGATCTCCTGCGATCTAATTTTGTCTGCCGCATATCATTTCAAATTGTGCTTGATCAGCTGATTCCCAGATCTTCAGCGGTTTTGTCCAATGCAAGGGTGGCGATATTGACCATCTTGTCAATATCCTGTGTGGTAAAAGTCAGTGGCGGTGACATAATCATGCCATCACGCACAGCCCGCATCATCATCCCATGCGCAATCGCATGATCACGGCACAGCGCACCAGCCTTGCCAACCTCTTCAAACATCGTCGGACCGTCTTTGCTTTTGACTAGCTCGATTGCACCAAGCAGCCCATAAGAACGCACCTCGCCCACAATCGGATGATCGGCAAGCCGTGCCAAAGCAGACGCTAGATAAGGCCCCGTTTCATCACGAACACGCGGTACCAGACCCAGCTCTTCAATAAGATCAAGATTGGCAAGCGCCACCGCCGATGCCACCGGATGCCCCGAATAGGTAAAGCCATGATAGAATTCACCACCATCGGCGATCAGTCGTGACGCGACACGATCACCAACCATAACCGCCGACATTGGCACATAACCCGACGTCAGGCCTTTGGCCAGCGTCATCATATCGGGTACAAGACCCATGGCCTGACTGGCAAACCAATGACCTGTCCGCCCAAAGCCGGTAATGACCTCATCCACGATAAACAGAATATCATGCCGCTTACAGATAGCCTGAATATGATCAAAATAACCTGCAGGCGGAATAATCACACCACCCGCGCCCTGAATGGGTTCGGCAATAAAGGCCGCAACATTCTCCGCACCGACTTCGACAATCTTGTCTTCTAGCAAGGATGCCGAATGGGCGGCAAATTCAGCCTCGTTACTATTACCCTGATATAAAAAGGCATAGGGCGGGCGAATATGTTCAAAATCGGGTTGATCGGCGGCCTGACGGTGCATATCCACCATGCCGCCCATACTTGCGGCCATGATCGTGCTGCCATGATAACCATAGGTGCGCCCAATGATCTTGCGCTTTGCAGGCATGCCCTCCAGCGCCCAGAAATGCCGCACCATACGAATGATCGTATCATTCGCCTCAGACCCCGAATTTGCATAAAACACATTATTCAAGCCAGCTGGCGTAATCTCGGCAAGTCGTTTTGACAAGGCCGCAACTGGCTGGTTTGTCGTCTTAAAAAAATTATTATAATAGGGAAGTTTACGCATTTGTTCGGTTGCCGCATCAACTAGGCTTTGCTGACCATAACCAACATTCACACACCATAGGCCTGCCATCGCATCAAAAATGCGGTTGCCATCGCTATCATATATATAATGGCCATCGGCATGGGTGATAACGCGCGCGCCATGTTCGCGAATTTCGGCATAATCGGTAAATGGTGCAAGATGGTGCGCCGCATCCATCTGCTGCCACATGCCGGAAGTCAAATTATCCTGTTTCATCAGTCACCTGAATTCATGTTATAGATGTCACATAATCTCTCACCAGGTACTGACACAATACGACTTGGAGACTTGCTTTCACCTTAGTGCCCGGATTACGTTAGAATAACATTACGCTGGATAAAATTCATAAGCAATCATAAGAGCTTAACAAATTTCACAAGGTCCTATCCTACATGACCGTACTTGACTCGATCTATGCAGATGAAATTGGGACGCGCAACGTCAATCCGCGGCTAGATACGGATCTAACGTGCGACATTGCCATTATTGGTGGTGGTTTGACCGGTATTTCGACAGCATTGACATTAGCCGAACGCGGCTATGATGTTGCATTATTTGAAGCTCAGGAACTGGGAACTGGCGGTTCAGGGCGAAATGGTGGCCATGTATGTCAGGGTTGGCCAAATGATTTTCATCATATCAGCCGCCAACTATCATCAAGCGATGCCGATCTTGCATGGAACGCGGGGATGGGCGCAGTTGATCTGCTGAAACGGAATGTTGCAAAATACAAAATTGATTGCGATTTACGTTTCGGTTATCTGCACGCGGCCTTGCATAAAGGGCAAATGCGCGATCTGGACATCATGCAAAATGAATGGGAAGCGCGCGGTTATAATCATTTTACCCGCCTTGATAGCCCTGCTTCGCTTGCAAAGCATATCGGTTCGAACGCCTATGTTGGTGCCTTGCATGACAGCGGTTGTGGTCATATCCAGCCGTTGAAATATCTGCTTGGGCTGGCCATTGCGGCACAGGCGGCTGGCGTGCGCATATTTGAAAACACACCCATCACCAGCATTGTTACAAAGCCAGAAAAATCCCTCACCACAGATGATGGCAAGACCATCCTGCCTAACATAATTGTCCTGTGCGGCAATGCCTATCTTGGCGATCTGGCACCGTCACCGATGCGCCATAGGCTGGCACATGTGACCTCATCAATTCTGGCAACCAAACCGTTATCCGACAATATGATAAAGGCACTGTTACCCACTGGCGTAGCCGTTGCCGATTGTAATGCCGCGCTTAATTATTACCGGATTGATGCGAATGGCCGCATGATCTTTGGCGGGCGCGCCAGCTATACCAATGTGCAGATTGGCAATTTAGAGCATGATCTGCGTCGCCGTATGGAAGCTGTTTTCCCAATGCTATCTGGTGTTGATCTTGACCGGATATGGTCAGGCAAGATCGGCATTACGGTGAACCGCATTCCGCATTTTGGCCGCACCAATGACGATGTCTATTTTGTACAGGGCTTTTCGGGGCATGGTGTTGCCCTGACTGGACAGGCAGGTCATATCATTGCCGATGCCATCAGCGGCAATGGCGCTGTTTTTGACGTGATGACGCAACTCAGGCATCTGCCATTTCCCGGCGGCATATTGCGGACACCGGCGCTGGCGCTTGGCATGGCTTGGTACAAATTACGTGACCGTCTGAAACTTTAAAACGCTCCAGATTGAGCAATATTCTTGCTCTTAAAATACATTTTACAGTCGCCCAACCGGATGTGTTTGCGCACCTTGCTTTTTGGCCAAAACCGCAAGCCAGTTATAGGCCATTGTTGCTGCCGCAATCGCTGTTATTTCGGCATGATCATAGGCAGGCGCAACTTCGACCAGATCCATACCTACAAGATTAAGCGATTCAAGACCACGGATGAATTCCATCCCCTGCCAGCTGGCCAGCCCCCCCGAAACGGGCGTACCTGTTCCTGGCGCAAAAGCAGGGTCAAGCCCGTCAATATCAAAAGACAGATAGACTGGATTATGACCAGCGCGTTCTTTCACAATCTCAATCGCGGCATCAATGCCATTGCGATGAATCCATGGGCTGGTCAGAATGTCAAAACCACAATCGCTGTCATTATAGGTACGTAAGCCAACCTGCGTTGATGTGCTGGCATCAACGATACCTTCATTCACAGCGCGGTCAAACATGGTGCCATGATCAAAGCGGACACCGTCATCCGGCCATGTATCACAATGCGCATCAAATTGTACCAGCGTGATGGGGCCATGAATCTTGGCATGTGCCTTTAATAACGGATAGGCAACCGAATGATCGCCACCAAGGCTGAGCATCTTGGCACCTGATGCCAGAATATGATCGGCATGCGCTTCGATTGTATCAAAGATCGTCAGGGGCATATGCGGATCAAGGTAACAATCTCCATAATCAATCACCGACAATGTCTCGAACGGATCAAAGCCATATGGGAAATGCTTTAGCTCGGATAGCTGTGCGCCGCCTGCCCGTATCGCGCGCGGGCCAAGCCGACATCCCGAACGATAGGTAACAGCGTTATCATAGGGGATGCCGCTAACAACAACATCTACACCGTTCAATGACCGGCTGTATTTACGCCGTAAAAAGCTGAGCGCACCAGCATAGGTCATTTCCGTCCACATTTCGGTTTCGTTGGTAACGCGAAACGCCTGATCACCTTTTTCATCACTCATAGTCTGCTCCTGTAAATCCATTCATCGGCCTGGCCAAACGCATCCTTATTCCGTTTTATTGGCAAGCCGTCGATGCATAATGATACTGGCACTAATCACGCTGATGGCAACAACAGCAATCATCATTGTTGCAAGTGCGTTAATTTCAGGTGTCACACCAAGGCGCACTTTGGCAAACACAACAATCGGCAAGGTCGAGCTTCCGGGACCACTTACAAAACTGGCAATCACCAGATCATCAAAACTAAGGGTAAAAGCCAAAAGCCATGCCGCGATCACCGCTGGCGCAATGATCGGCAAGGTAATCGATAAAAAGATAAAAGGCTGACGTGCGCCCAGATCACAGGCGGCATCTTCAAGCGCCTGGTCAAAATCGCGCAACCGCGCCTGAATAACAACCGCGGCAAAACACATGCCAAAGGTGGCATGGGCAATAATGATCGTGTCGATCCCACGTCCTGATGGCCAGCCAAACATCGCCTCCATTGCAATAAACAACAACAGCATCGACAGACCAGTCACAACTTCGGGCATAACCAAAGGCGCACTTGCCAGCGCACTTAACCCTAAACGAAAGCGAAAATTGCCAAACCGGACAAATGCAATGGCAATCAAAATACCGAAAATAGTCGATATATTTGCAGCCCAGAAAGCGACCCAGAGCGACTTACCAAAGGCAGATAGCAACTGGTCATTATGTAGCAGGCTGGCATACCATTTGGTTGAAAAGCCTGCCCAGACTGACACCAACTTACCAGCATTAAAGCTATAGGCGATCATCACCGTTATGGGCAGATATAACAGCCCAAAACCAAGCACACCCATTGTCAATGATAGCCATCCAATGCCTTGTTTCATGACGATGCGTCCCCCAGCTTATGCGCTTCGGCTTCATCCTGACGGCCATCCTGATAACGCGCATAGATAATCGGCACAGTCAGAATGGCAATCAGAAGCATGGCAAGCGATGCTGCCACAGGCCAATCACGATTGCGGAAAAACTCGGTCCACAGAACTTTGCCGATCATCAGCTGATCGGGGCCACCCAGCAAAGCGGGCACAACAAATTCACCAACAGCAGGAATAAATACCAACAGACTACCCGCGATAATACCTGGCACGGTCAAAGGCAAAATGACTGTGGCAAAGATATGAAACCGCGATCCACCAAGATCGGCTGCCGCTTCGATCAAGTCACCATCCAGCCTTACCATCGTTGCGTAAAGTGGCAAAATCATCAGTGGCAAATAGGTCAATACCATGCCCATATAGATCGAAAAATCAGTCTGCATCATGCCAATCGGCTGATCAATCAGCCCAATATACATAAGCACACTATTGATAAATCCGTTGGGGTTCAAAAGGCCAATCAGCGCATAAAGCCGCAACAGGCTTGAGGTCCAGAATGGTAACATCACCAAAACCAGCAATATTGTCCGCATACGTGCGCTTGACCGCGCAATCCACCACGCCATCGGATAGGCAAACAGCAGACATACCAGCGTCGCAAAAAAGGCCAGCCGCACCGAATTCGCTGCTGGCCCCAGATAATCCTGCCAATATTCAAATAGCAAAGCGTAATTTTCGAGATTGAAATTCGTGAAAAAAGCACCATCCTCAAAACCCCATAAAGGGGCATAGGGGGGTACGCTACGGCGGGCTGTGGTAAAGGAAACCTGAACAGTTTCGACCAAAGGCATCAGG
>NZ_CAXBVX010000033.1:0-19007 GCF_963979125.1 uncultured Candidatus Puniceispirillum sp. | reverse complement strand
CGATCTGTGGTGTGTCTCTGGGCGCGTCTCTGGGCGTGTCTCTGGGGGCGTCTCTTGGGGCGTCTCTGGCGCGTTTCTGGGGGCGTCTCTGGGGCGCCGTGGAAAGATAGGGGGTTCCGGTTGACATGCGGCGGCTTTTCGCCTACACCCCAACATCACTTTATACGTTGGTGCCGTGCCGTCGGTGGCGGATCGTGCCAGACCCTATTTCAGATAGACGAGCAATAATATGGCTGTTCCAAAAAGTAAAATCACCAAATCCAAGCGGAATATGCGCCGCGCGCATGATGCGCTTAGCTGTGACGCCTATGTCGAAGATAAAACAACCGGTGAATTGCACCGCCCGCATCACATTGACCTGAAAACAGGCATGTATCGTGGCAAGCAGGTGCTGAAAGTCAAAGACCGCATCTAGTCTCTAAATGATGTTGCGGCGTTTGGGCGTTGCGGCATCCGGCATCGGGGTTTGTACCTGTGCGGCGATACCCCGATTAGCAAGTGGCTGGCTCTGTGTTTGCGTTTCATCTGTCAGCTTGCCCTGTTTGATTTTCACCTGTCTGCGCATCACCCCGCCGACAATTCACCCAAAGCGGCCACATATATAGGTGGCCAGTGCATATAAAGGCTTTCCCCACAATGAACGGCAAGAATGCGAAATTCAGCATTGGTGCGATTGTACGGCATAGGCTGTATCCATTTCGCGGCGTCGTTGTTGATGTTGATCCCGAATTCGATAATACCGATGAATGGTATGAATCAATTCCAGCCGAAGCGCGCCCCGAAAAAGACCAGCCGTTTTATCATCTGCTGGCCGAAAATGCCGATAGCTATTACACCGCCTATGTCAGCCAGCAAAATCTGCTTGCCGATGGCGAGAATGGCCCCGTTGGGCATCCGGATATTGATGAGGTGTTTGACAGTCTTGACGGCGAGCAATACCGGCTTCGTCGTGAGGCGTTTAACTAGCCTCACTGTCAGATGACGGTGATGTCGCACCGTTCTAGCCGGTATGTTTTTTTCAGATTTTTCACATTAATCCGCATCAATAATACTTGCATTTTGGCAGGGTTTTCCTATATCTAGCTAATCAGGACTAAATTAGTCTTGTTTATGATAATCATTCGCATTTATGACCACGGTAATGTGGATTTTCGCGGCATATTGCGGCAGGTGAGGAACCAGCATGATACGGCTGAACCGGATGACAGATTACGCGATCGTGGTGTTGGGGGCGTTGGCGCATAAACGCGGCGAAACCATTGCTACTGCAACGCTGGCCGAACTGACCGGATTAAAACAGCCAACCGTGGCCAAGGTTGCCAAGATTTTGCTGGCGTCGGATTTGCTGGTGACGCAACGCGGGGTCAATGGTGGCTATCGGTTGCATCGGCCCGCAGGCTCAATCTCGCTGGTTGATATTGTCGAAGCGATGGAAGGGCCAATCGCGGTTACCGATTGTGTCGAGGGCGCCGCCGATCCCTGCGCGGTGACGCATTGCTGTTTCATGGCGCATAGCTGGAACCGCGTCAATCTGGCGATCCGCGATGCGCTGGATGCGGTGACGCTGGAGGATCTGACCGATCCAGCACAGTTATTTCCAGTGCGGGTGACAGCAGATAAAACGGCCAATAAGGGCGAATATGCCGATCATGACCAGTTTAAAGGCGGCGCATCAGACGTAGCGCGCCTGAATTAGCAGAATAATTAGCAGAATAATTAGCAGAATAAATTAACAAGATTTAGCGAGTAAAGAGGAAAGCTTATGGCGGCAACAACCCAAACCATCGAACAGATGGAAGCGGCAACGGGCAAATATAAATATGGATTTGTCACCGATATCGAAAGCGAAAAGGCACCCAAAGGCCTTAACGAAGATATTATCCGCTTTATTTCGGCCAAAAAAGACGAGCCGGAATGGATGCTCGACTGGCGGCTGAAAGCCTATGAAAAATGGCTGACGATGGAATCACCCGACTGGGCGAAGCTGGATATTGATCCGATTGATTATCAGGATGTGTATTATTATTCGGCGCCAAAAGATGCCGAAAAGCTTAAATCGCTTGATGAAGTCGATCCCGAATTGCTGGCGACCTATGAAAAGCTGGGGATTCCGCTGAATGAGCAGAAAATGCTGGCTGGTGTAGCGGTTGATGCGGTGTTTGATTCAGTATCGGTAGCAACGACTTTTCGCGGTGAACTGGCCAAGGTGGGGGTTATTTTCTGCCCGATTTCCGAAGCGATCCGCGACTATCCCGAACTAGTCAAAAAATATATGGGGTCAGTCGTACCGGTTGCCGATAATTACTTTTCGGCGCTGAATAGCGCGGTATTTACCGACGGTTCGTTTGTCTATATCCCGAAAGGCGTGCGCTGCCCGATGGAGCTATCGACATATTTCCGGATTAATGAACAGAATACCGGTCAGTTTGAACGCACGCTGATTATCGCCGAAGACGAATCCTATGTCAGCTATCTGGAAGGCTGTACCGCACCGCAACGCGATGAAAACCAGCTTCATGCGGCGGTTGTCGAGCTGGTCGCTTTCGACGATGCCGAGATCAAATATTCAACGGTGCAGAATTGGTATCCAGGCGATGAAAATGGTAAAGGCGGGATTTATAATTTCGTCACCAAACGCGGTGCCTGTCGTGGGGATCGGTCAAAAATTTCATGGACGCAGGTCGAAACGGGTTCGGCGATCACGTGGAAATATCCATCCTGTATTCTGCAAGGCAAGGAGTCGGTTGGCGAATTCTATTCGGTGGCTTTGACGAATAATAGGCAACAAGCCGATACCGGCACGAAAATGATCCATATCGGCGAAGGTAGCCGTTCGACCATCATTTCCAAGGGTATTTCGGCTGGCAAGTCGCAAAATTGCTATCGTGGCCTTGTCCGGATTCAGCCAGGCGCCGAGAATGCGCGGAACTTTACGCAATGTGACTCGCTGTTGGTTGGGGATAAATGCGGCGCGCATACGGTGCCTTATATCGTGTCGCGCAATCCAAGTGCAAAGATCGAACATGAAGCGACAACATCGCGTATTTCCGAAGACCAGTTGTTTTATTGCCTGCAACGCGGGATCAATGAAGAAGACGCTGTGTCGCTGATCGTGAATGGCTTCTGTAAGGAAGTGATGAAGGAATTGCCGATGGAATTTGCCGTTGAAGCACAGAAACTTATTGGAATCAGCCTTGAAGGCTCGGTTGGTTAATTAGAAACAGGACGACGTTAATGACAGCTTTACTTGAAATCAGGGATTTACATGCATCGGTTGGGGATACCCCCATTCTCAAAGGCATCAATCTGACCATTAATACAGGCGAAATTCACGCTATCATGGGGCCGAATGGCTCGGGTAAAAGCACGATGTCTTATGTGCTGTCTGGCCGTGATGGTTATGAAGTGACAGGTGGTGACGTGCTGATGAATGGCGTGTCGATGCTGGAGATGGAACCCGATGAGCGCGCCCGTGCAGGCATGTTTCTGGCGTTTCAATATCCGGTCGAATTGCCTGGTGTCGGCGGCATGAGCTTTTTGCGTGCGGCAGTTAATGCGCGTCGGATCGAGGCTGGCGAGGATGAAGTCGATCAGCTTGAATTTGTTAAAATGGTACGTGCCAAGGCCAAAATCCTAGGTATCAATGATGACATGCTGAAGCGGGCGGTCAATGTCGGCTTTTCGGGCGGTGAAAAGAAACGCTATGAAATTCTGCAAATGGCGTTGCTTGAACCAACGATGGCAGTGCTTGATGAAACCGATTCCGGGCTTGATGTTGATGCGCTGAAGATCGTATCAGAAGGCGTTAATCTGTTGCGTGATCCTGCGCGTTCGATGTTGGTTATCACCCATTATCAGCGGTTGCTGGATTATATTGTACCGGATTATGTGCATATTCTAGCAGGTGGCAAAATCCGTAAATCAGGCGATAAGTCGCTGGCACTTGAAGTAGAGGAGCAGGGCTATGCTGGCATCGACGATGCAGCCTAATCTTGACCAGCTTTCCGGCCTTGATGATGTGCGCAATGCGGCATTGGCGCGCTGGCAGGCTAATGGCTGGCCAGATGCAAAAGCCGAGTCATGGCGCTTTACCCGGCTTGGGGCGGTGGTAGCACGTGAGCTTGCACCAGCTATTGGCATGAGCGAAACTGCACATGCGCCTGGCGCCGAGATCACCGCGATTGCGACCGAGATGAAAGCGCATGTGATCCGTTTTTACAACGGTATGCTGGATGTTCGGAGCCTTGACGGGCTTCCTGACGGGATGACAGCGACGCATAGTCTGAATACAGATTTTGAGGCCATTACCGCCGAAGTGGCTGGGCTTGCGCCGGTCGATCATCCGGTAGGTAATCTGTCGTTGGCGGCGATGAGTGCTGGGCTTCGGCTTTCGGTTGACGCGGGTGTGCATATCGAGCAACCCGTTCTGTTGGCGTTTGAAGGTACAGGCGGGACTATTTCAGCGCATCCGGTGGTGATGGTCGATGTTGGCATTAGCGGCGCGGCGGTGATTGCCGAATGGCATCAAAGCCAACTTGGGTTGAGTGCGCCGCTTGTTGCGCTTCGTCTGGGTGATAAAGCCCGTCTTGATTATGCCAAGGTGCAAGCCGAAGGTGCGAATAATGTGCATCTTGCGGCGACCGGCATATCGCTTGGCGAAGGTTCGGTCTTTGCCGGATTTTCGATTTCAGTTGGGGGCCAGCTGGCACGGCTGGAAACGCATGTGACATTGACAGGTGAGTCAGCCGAATGTGGGCTATCGGCGATCTATCTTGGGCGCGATAAGCAACATCACGATATTACCACCTATATGGATCATGCGGTCGGGCATTGCCATTCTAGCCAGATTATCCGTGGGGTTTTGGATGACGCATCACGCGGGGTGTTTCAAGGCAAGGTGCATGTTGCACCTGATGCCCAGAAAACCGATGGCCAGCAAATGAGTCGGGCTTTGCTATTGTCGCGCAAGGCCGAAGCCGATGCCAAGCCTGAGCTGGAAATCTATGCTGATGATGTAATCTGTGCGCATGGTGCCACCGTTGGTGAACTTGATGAAACGCAACTGTTCTACTTGACCAGTCGCGGTATTCCAAAGGCTACCGCGCGTGCCATGCTGATTGGGGCGTTTCTGGATGATGCGATCGACTCGGTTGAAAATGCAGCGTTGGCTGGCATGTTGCGGCATATCAGTGATGGCTGGATGGCAGATGTGAAAGGGGTATCGCTATGACCGATAATCTTGCACTTCAGACGCCTAGCTTTGATAGTGATGCGATCCGTGCGGATTTCCCGATCCTGTCACGCGATATTCATGGCAAACCATTGGTATATCTGGACTCGGCAGCGTCGGCGCAAAAACCGCAACAGGTGATGAATGCCCTGATGTCTGCCTATACGGATACCTATTCAAATGTGCATCGTGGTTTGCATTTCCTGTCCGAAGCATCAACAGACGCCTATGAAGCGGTGCGCCAGAAAGTTGCTGGATTTATTGGCGCCCCGTCAGCTGACGAGATTGTGCTGACCGCAGGTGCGACAATGGCATTGAATATGATCGCCCAAAGCTGGGCCTTGCCGCGGTTGCAGGCTGGCGACGAAATTTTGATCAGTATTGCCGAACATCACGCCAATATCGTGCCGTGGCAGATGGTTGCCGAACGGACAGGTGCCGTATTGCGCGCGTTTCCGCTGCATGAAGATGGCGGTTTTTCGATGCAAGCCATGACCGAGATGACAAACGAGAAAACCCGGATCATTTCCGTGCCGCATGTATCGAATGTGCTGGGCACTGTTTATCCGCTTGCCGACATTGCGACGCTGGCAAAATCGGTTGATGCGCTATTTGTTGTTGATGGCTGTCAGGGCGTTGTGCATATGCCCGTTGATGTGACGGCGCTGGGATGTGATTTCTATGTGTTTTCGGCGCATAAATTATACGGCCCGAATGGCGTTGGCGTGTTGTGGGGCAAAGCCGAGATTCTGGCTGACATGCCGCCATTTATGGGCGGCGGTGATATGATTGACCGGGTGACGATCGAGAAAAGCACCTATGCCGACGCACCGCATCGGTTTGAAGCTGGCACGCCCGCGATTGCCGAGGTTATCGCGCTGGGTGCGGCGGTTGACTATGTTGAGGCCATTGGCATGGCGGCGATCAGGGCGCATGAACAGGACGTTCTGTCCTATGCGCATCAGCGTCTAAGTGCGGTTGAAGGCTTGCATCTTATCGGCACAGCCGCCGGTAAATCAGGCGTTGTGTCCTTTACGATGGATTGTGCGCATCCGCATGATATTTCGACGATCATTGACCGTGATGGTATTGCCATTCGCGCCGGACATCATTGCGCCCAGCCATTGATGGATTATCTGGATGTATCGTCAACAGCGCGGGCGTCTGTTGGTGTCTATACGACCAAGGGTGAATTTGACGCGTTGGCAACATCATTGGAAAAAGTAGTACGCATTTTTGGGTAGTACGCATTTTTGGCTAGGTGGTAAGTGACCATCAAAAGGTAGAATAGATGAACGATCAGCATGATGAGCAGAAGGATGAGGGTTTTGACAATCCCTATAAGGCGTCTGCATCCGTAAATATTCCAAGTCATATGCGTTCAGCCGAGGACCATAAGCTGGCGCGTGAAAATGACAGTGGTTATCTGGGGCCGGGGTTGCCCGAATTTCTGAATTTCGGTGCCAATACGTCTAGCGAAGGGGATGGATTCCGTGCAACGGCAGGTAGTCCGCTAGACGCGCCGCAAGGACAGGCTGATGCGGTGGCGATTGAAGATGCACTGAAATCAGTGCATGATCCCGAGATACCGGTTAATATTTTTGACCTTGGTCTTATATATGATGTGATCCGGCAGGATAATGGCGATGTCGATATTACAATGTCACTGACCGCGCCGGGATGCCCGGTAGCAGGTGAAATGCCAGGCCAAGTTGCCGAGGCGGTGGCGCTTGTTGACAGCGTTGGTAGTGTTAGTGTCGAGCTTGTATGGGATCCAGCATGGACGCCCGACCGTATGAGCGATGATGCAAAGCTGGCGCTGGACTGGTAGAATAGCCCTTTGTGGGGGATCTGATTTGTAATGCGTTTGGAAAGGATGGAACATGTTTGACCCGAATAAACCGATCGTCACTTTGACGGATAAGGCGGCACTGCATGTTCAAAGCCTGATGAATAAGGCTGAGAGCGATGTTATCGGTCTGCGGGTGGGGATCAAGACCACCGGTTGTTCAGGCATGCAATATGATGTCCAGTTTGCGACCGAACAAAAACCGTTCGAAGATAAGGTAGAAGAAAAAGGCGTAACGTTATTCATTGATCCAACCGCCGTGATGTTTCTGATCGGGTCGGAGATGGATTGGCAGGAAGATAAATTTGCCGCGCGTTTTGTCTTTAATAATCCCAATGAAATTGCCCGTTGTGGGTGCGGCGAAAGCTTTTCTGTCGCGTCATAGGCGGCTGTCAAAGCCTGTTTTATGCTGTTATCCATGACAGCATCTGCTGGCGTTAAACCAGACGGTGAATATGTCAGACCCGAAGTCAAAAAAAATCATTACGCTACTTGCCGATTTGGCGCGTTACACAATACCGCGCGGTAACTGGCGTGTTCGCGGCCGTATTACGGCGGCCTTTGCCTGTCTTATGGCGGCAAAAGGATCGAATATCATAACCCCGCTGATGTATGGTGCGGCCGTTGATCTGGTCAATGGCGATCAGGGGTTTGCGATGTCGGCCTTGATGTGGGTTGTGGCAGGTTATGCGCTGGCACGGCTAGGCCAGCAGGTGTTTAGCGAAGCCAAGCAATATCTGTTTGCCAGTGTTGCCCAGCGTGCAGTGCGAGGTGCCGCATTGAATGCGTTTCGTTATCTGCATAAATTGTCATTGCAGTTTCATCTTGATCGTCAGACAGGCGGGTTGACGCGATCGATTGACCGGGGTGCTAAAGGTATTGAATTTCTGCTGACCATCGCCTTTTTCGAGGTGCTACCCCTATTTGTCGAAATGCTGTTTGTCAGTGTCATTCTGTGGTCAATGTTCGGGTTTTTCTATGCGGCGGTGACATTTTTGACGGTGATGACCTATGTGATCTTTACCATTCGTGTGACCGAATGGCGGATACGGTTCCGGCGCGAGATGAATAATGCCGATGAAAGCGCCGCGACGCGTGCGGTTGATTCGATGCTGAATTACGAAACAGTCAAATATTTCAATGCCGAGGAGGTTGAAGCCGAACGGTATGATACGGCAATGCGTAAATATGAAATTATGGCGGTCAAGTCGCGCACATCACTGTCGGTGGTCAATATCGGGCAAGGGGCGATCATTGCCGTTGGTTTGATGGCGATGATGGGCATGGCTGGTCTGGATATTCAGCGTGGGGGGCTGACGGTTGGTGATTTTGTCATTGTGAATACTTATTTGCTACAGCTCTATCTGCCGCTTAATTTTCTGGGCTGGGTGTATCGGGAATTGCGGCAATCGCTGGTCGATATGGAACGCATGTTCAAATTGATGGATGAAGAACCCGATATTGCCGATAAGCCCGACGCGGGTGAACTGGCGGTTGGTGGCGGCGAATTGGTCTTTGATGATGTGCATTTTTCCTATGCCGAACGGCCTATTTTGAAAGGTGTCAGCTTTCGCGTTGCGCCCGGGAAACGTACCGCCATTGTGGGCCCAAGCGGGTCAGGCAAAACGACTATTTCACGGCTGTTATTCCGCTTTTATGATCCTAATCAGGGCAGTATCCGCCTTGATGGGCAAGATTTGCGCGATGTGTCACAAAGTTCGCTTCGCAACGTGATTGGCGTGGTGCCGCAGGATACCGTCATGTTCAATTCAACGATCGGTTATAATATCGGCTATGGACGGCATGATGCCAGCCAGGCCGACATCGAAGCGGCGGCCAAGGCAGCAGCGATTGATGGCTTTATCAGCAAATTGCCCGATGGTTATGACACGCGGGTTGGCGAACGTGGATTGAAATTGTCCGGTGGTGAAAAACAGCGTGTAGCCATTGCCCGCGCGATTTTGAAGAAGCCTGCGATTTTTCTGTTTGACGAAGCGACATCGGCACTGGATAGCCGCACCGAAAAGGACATTCAAAGTTCGCTGAATGATATTTCGCGGAGCCAGACAACATTGGTCATTGCGCACCGGCTTTCGACAGTTGTCGATGCCGACGAAATTCTGGTGCTGGCCGATGGTGAGGTGTGCGAGCGCGGCACGCATCGCCAGCTTCTGGGCAAAAAGGGACTCTATGCAACGATGTGGCAACGCCAGTCCGACGGTTTCATTGATGATGATGGCGATGCTGTTATCTATGACGGTAATGCCGACATCGCGCATGAGGTTATAAGCTGATGTATCGCTATGCCAGCGAAGCAGGACTTGTCTTGCCGCCTGGTACCGATATTAATATCCCCTATGAAGGGCGCAATCTGCGCGGGCATCTGGCTGAAATAGCTGATCAAACAGCGGTGCGCGGGCATGTTGTGATATGCCCCGGATTTACCGAATTCTGTGAAAAATATGCTGATGTGATGCAGGCGTTTAACGATCGCGGCTATAACGTGCTGGCTATAGATTGGCCAGGGCAAGGCATGTCAGGGCATCTAGGGCGGCATCGTATAGCGGTGCATTGTGACAGCTTTGACCAGCATATCGGGGCGATGGACGCGTTGATCGCGGCGGTAGGATGGCAGGATAGGCCGCTGATCCTGTTCGGCCATTCGATGGGCGGGCATCTGGCTTTGCGTTTGTGTCAGCATCTGGACGCGCAGGTGATAGCGGCGATAATATTGTCGCCAATGATCGCGCCACCCGTTATGCCCGTATGGCTGGTGCGGTTGATTACGCATATATTGGTGGGAGCTGGCTTTGGGCGCTTTTATCTGCTGTTTAAAAAGCCGCCAGCACTGGCGCATGTTCGGCAATTTCGCCCGCATAATGTGCTGTCACGCGACAAATATGGCTATGAAAGCCAGTTCGTCTGGTTCGATGATAATGCCGAATTGCGGCGTAGCCAGCCAACCGCAGGCTGGGTGCATGCCGCCTATGAATCCTGTGCGCGCACGACATTGAACAAGCAATGGATGGCGGCGATAGAGTGTCCGGTTCTGGCCTTGGTAGCAGGCGATGAGCAGGTGGTGCATAAAGCGTCAATCGACCGGATGCTGGCTTGTTTGCCCCGCCTGACGCGGCATGACTATGACGACGCGCGGCATGAATTGCTGAACGAAACACCCGATGTGATTGCTGATATATGGAAACGGGTGGATGCGTTTTTAGGTGGTGGTTAGGATTATAGGCGCTTGAAAAAGCGGCCACTGGCAAGCGCGCATTCCAGAATGGCCAGACCAAAAGCTGTCCAAAGCAATATAGCCATGCCGCCCTGAACGATCATATGACCAGCGACAAAGGGAAAGCCGAAGACACCGATAAAATAGGACAGGCCAAATAATTGTAATGTTTGCGGCAAGATTTCTGGATTGGCCTCATTCGCCGCCATCGCCTTGATGATCGGATAGGAAACACCATAGCCAATGCCAAATAATATCGCCCCAAGCACATAGAGAAAGACACTGCTTTGCTGTATAATAAACAGCATGACACTGAGCCCCATAACGCCAAGCAAGAGCGCGATCACCGCATAAGGCGAGCGACCGCCCATAAATTGTGCAAAGATCACACGGCAGACGATGACGGTGACCGTATAGGCCAGAAAATAATCGGCATAGGCAAGGTTTTGCGCGTCGGCATAAACTATCTGGAAATTTGTGACGCCTGCAAAAACGCTGGCTCCAATGCCAACCATGGCAATCGGAATGGCGGCACGTGAGGTCATCACATCCTTGATGGCGGTAATTGTCAGTCTGGTTTTATCAACAATCTGCTTTTCAATGGTCAAGGCGCGCATAGGGCGGGTCAGCCAGAAAAATAGAATGGTGCTTGCCCCGCATAAGCCAGCTGTAGCCAAAAAGGTTAGGCCAATGTCAAAACCAAGCCGCGTCAAGACCGCGCCAAATACAGGCGTCAGACCAAAACCCGCCATGATGAATACCGATAAAAGGGTGAAATACTGTATCCGTTCATGTGGGTGAATGACCCGATTCAGTGCCACCGGTGTCAAGGTGTAGAACAAGCCCCAGCCGGCGCCCAATAATAGGCCAGCCGATTGAACAATAAGACCTGTTTCACGCGCCAGCCCAAATAACAGACCTGCCAGCGTAATCAGGCCACCTGCAATGGCGATAGTGGTCATAAGACCTGTCACAGCCGTGATGTGACCCGAATAAATGACAACGATTAATGTCGCTATCGCCGTTAGTGCCAAGACAAAGCCGACATCGGCTTCATTGCCGCCAAAACGGGCAAATAAAGCAGGTAGCAAAAAGGTCAGCCCATAAGCACCTGCCTGCAAAAAAATGCCAAGAAAATAGAGGCTGATAAATGTCTGGCGCTGCATTAGGCCACTTCACCGCCATCAGGGCCATAGAAAATAACCCATGTTGTCATGCTGTCGCCAAACTGGGTAAAGCGGTGCGGTACACCAGCGGCAACAAACAGAAAATCACCCGGGGCAAACGGGACGCGTTCGTCAGCCATTTCAAAAATCCCAGTTCCATCAAGGATGATATAGACCTCGTCCTGACGATGCGGGGTTTGATAATCAGCTTTTACGGGTTCATAGAGTTCAACTTTGAGGGTGCCATGTTCAAAAAAACTGGCAAATCTTTGTGAGATTTCATTTACGGTTTTTTCGGCCAGAATCGAACGCGCTCTGGGAAGGCTGATATGTGCACATTGTGACGGCTTGTCGGGGGTATCCTGTGTCATGCTATCTGCTCCATCAAATCAATAGGCTGATTATCCGATATTATAGACTGCAATGTGTTAATAAATCATGAACAGCGAGATTAAACCAAAAATTGCTCCTGAATGGCACGTTCGGTCAGAGAGAACCCCGGATCATATAGCAAATTCAAGGTGATATCACGTGCCTGAACAACGGATACGCTTTTGACATTGCGAAATTCGGTGCTGTCAGCACTGACGCTAAGTGGCCTGAAATCAGGTTCGAGATTTGTCAGCGCGACGGCGGATGTTTCAGGAAGCAACGCCCCACGCCAGCGTCTTGGGCGGAAAGGCGAGATTGGCGTCAAGGCCATCAATTCGGTGCCAAGCGGAATGACCGGACCATGCGCCGAGAGGTTATAGGCGGTTGAACCGACAGCGGTAGCCAGCAACACACCATCACAGATCAGCTGTTCCAGCTTGTTTTTCCCATCAACAGCAATATTGATATGCGCGGCGTTATGTGTTTGCCGCAATAATGACACTTCGTTGATCGCCAGTGCTTCATGCGCTTGGCCATTCGTGTCGGTGGTGGTCATGCGCAAAGGATGAATGGGCGCACCTTCGGCGGCGGCGATGCGTTCTGGCAGTTCGGCACTGGCATAATGGTTCATCAGAAAGCCAAGATGCCCGCAATTCATCCCAAAAACAGGCAAGCCCGATGCCATGGTTTCATGCAAAACGTTCAGCATATGCCCATCACCACCAAGCGCGACGATATGCGTGGCGTCAGCAAGCGCGTTATGACCATAAAGTTCAACAAGCTGTTGCAGGCGCATTTTGGCCAGATCATGATTTGATGCGTTAAAGTGAATCTTCATTACAAACCTGCTGCCCTGCGCGCCCATGATGCCGATAGAGATGATAAAGACTGCGCCAATGACATGAGCATAATCAGTTTTTTAGGTAAAGGCAAAATTAGGGCGCTGGAAATAGGCATATTAGCATAACTATTTTCATATAAGGGGCTTGAAAGTGGAGGGGTGTTTCGGCCACTGTTGTGGCATGAATGATAAATCAAAGAATGTGCCATCCATGTTGATCGCACCTGAGCCAGATGCGGATGGTCTGACGGTAAATGTTGCTGGCCTTAATGAAGCTGGTCAGCCGATCAATTTGCCTGTTGTTACCGAAAAACCGATAACGCTGTTTCTGAATAATCAGGAAATCGTGACATCAATGACGTTGGGTGACTGGGTGCCTGAACTGGCTGTTGGTTATTTTCTGAACCAGAATATGCTGCGCCATGATGATGACATCACCAGCATCGATATTGATGATGATCTGGGTGTTTGTATCGTTCGCACCGCACGCGAGACCGATTTTGAAGCCAAAATGAAGCGTAAAATCCGTACTAGCGGTTGTGCCGAAGGCACGGCCTATGGCGATATGATGGAACGGTTTGATGATATAACACTTAGCCCTGATGCGCGATTCAAGGCAAGCTGGCTTGTTGGCCTGTCAAAAGCGATCAATACGACGCCCAGTTTGTATCTGAGCGCGGGTGCGATACATGGATGTGTGCTGTGCAAGGCGGATGCGCCGCTTGTCTATATGGAAGATATAGGGCGGCATAATGCGGTTGATAAAATTGCTGGTTGGATGTTTCTGAATAAGGTCACCCCGCAGGATAAGATTTTTTACACAACTGGGCGTTTGACCACCGAAATGGTTATCAAGGCTGTACAGATGCAGATTCCCGTTCTGGTATCGCGTTCGGGCTTTACCGCCGCGGCTGTCGAGCTGGCACGGCAGGCGGATTTGACGCTGATCGGGCGTGCCAAAGGCAAACGCTTTATCGCGCTTGCCGGACAGCAACGGATCGATTTTGATATTGAAACGGGTGGTGCGGTTGATGCGGAATTTGCCGATAGCCCGTCGCGCCAACGTGCCCAGCAAGAGACATGAGTATGTCTCTAGTTTCTGATCTTGAGGCGGCTGATTGTCTGGGGTTTTTGCTTCTGGCTGGTGGTCAATCAAGGCGCATGGGCGGCGGTGATAAAAATCTGATGCTGCTGGACGGAAAGCCGCTTTTACAGCATGTGCTTAACCGGATTGATATAGGCAATGCGCCAATATTATTGAATGCCAATGGTGATCCGGCGCGTTACGCCAGCTTTGATCTGCCTGTACGCGGTGATGTGGTTACGGGTTTTGCTGGACCGCTGGCAGGGATATTGACCGGATTGGAATGGGCGGCAAGCACACATCCGAATGTTACCCATATTATCAGCCTTGCCACCGATGCGCCGTTTCTGCCGCGTGATTTGCCAGCCCGTCTGGTGGCTGGTCTGGTTGATGCGGGGGCATATATTGCCCAGGCATCTTCACAAGACAGGCGGCATCCGGTATTTGCGATCTGGCCAGTTGCGCTGGCGGCTGATCTGCGACATGCGCTGGTCGATCAGGATGTGCGCAAGATTGATGATTTTACCAAGCGCTATCATTGTGCCGTGGTGCCATTTGAAGGCACGCCAGACCCGTTCATGAATCTGAACCGCCCCGAAGATTTTGCTATTGCGCAAGCGCATATCTAGCGCGCTGTCGCCATGAGGTGATAGCTGTATCTGAGGGCGTCTGGTGAGGTTGATGTGATAAAAACCACCTGTGCATCTTGTGATTGATGACTTGTGATTGATGCTTGTGCGCGGTACATAGACACTATGGATATGAAGGTTAGATATATAAAGACTAGGTATATAAATATTGGCGGATATGAGGATCAATAATGGCAAGTGATGCTATAACAGCAGCGCAAGAGCTTTTTACCGCCTATCATGAAGCATTGACGCGGCTTGAAAAAGGACTTGGCGACGGGTTTAGCGCGGCGGTTGATATGATGCTGGATACGACAGGTCATGTGGTTGTGTGCGGCATGGGCAAATCGGGTCTGGTTGGCCGGAAAATTGCGGCCACGCTGGCGTCAACAGGCACACCATCATTGTTTTTGCATCCTGCCGAGGCGATCCACGGTGATCTGGGGATGGTGCGGCGCGGTGATGTTGTTTTACTGATGTCACATTCAGGTGAAACCGAGGAAATCATTCGTTTGCTGCCAGCGTTAAAGCGACTTGATGCGCGGATTATCGCCTTTACCAGCAATGCCAATAGTACGATGGCGCGCGAGGCCGAAATTGCGCTTGATATATCGGTTGACCGCGAGGCCTGTCCACTCAATCTGGCTCCGACAACGTCGAGCCTGAATACAATGGTGCTAGGCGATGCGCTGGCGGTTGCCTTGATGGAAAAGCGTGGTTTTGAAGCGGCCGATTTTGCCGCAACGCATCCTGGCGGGGCTTTGGGGCGTCGCTTGCTGACGCATGTGCGTGACCGGATGCGCGTTGATAATCTGCCTTTTGTTGATGCGGAAAGCACGGTTCAGGATGCCCTGATTACCATGACCGAAGGGCGGCTTGGTCTGACGCTTATTGGCACGCCCACCCAGCTTGAAGGGGTTTTGACAGATGGTGATCTGCGCCGTTTGCTGGTGTCAGGTGCCGATCTGGCAGGTGCGCGTGTTGGCGATGTGGCCAGTGCCGACCCGTTGACGATCACGCCCGATGCGATGATGAGTGCCGCCGAAGAAAAGATGCTGGAAGCGCGGGTTCAATGTCTTGTTGTGGTTGACGATCAGGCGACGGTTGTCGGTATTTTGCAGATTTTTGAATAGGCTTATGAAACTTTCTGATTTTGATTTTGATCTGCCGCCAGAGCGGATCGCCGTAGCCCCTGCAAATCCGCGTGATAGTGCCAGATTGCTGGATATGTCAGGCGGTGGCATAGCTGATCGTCTTGTTGGTGATCTGCCCGATCTGTTGCAGGCAGGCGATCTGTTGATCGTCAATGATACGTCGGTTATTCCGGCCCGGCTTGTGGGCAAGCGCGGAGATGCCAAAATCAGCGTGACATTACATAAATATGAGAGGGATGCGGTCTGGCGGGTATTTGCCAAGCCAGCCAAGAAATGCCGCCCTGATGACGTTATTATCTTTGCCACTGATTTTGCTGCGCGCGTTCTGGGACGGGGGGCTGGCGGTGATGTTGTGCTTGGTTTTATCGATCCGGTTTCAGGTAATGCGCTAGAATCCGACAGGCTGAATGCGGGGCTGGATAGATATGGCACGATGCCATTGCCGCCCTATATCGCGCGGCCTGATGGTGTGCTTGACAGTGATCGTGATAACTACCAGACCATCTTTGCCAGCCAGCGCGGGGCGGTGGCGGCGCCAACGGCGGGTCTGCATTTTACCGATGGGCTGAACAAGGCGTTACAGGCAAAGGGCGTGGAGATTGCGGCGGTGACATTGCATGTGGGAGCAGGCACATTTTTGCCTGTGACAGTTGAAAATATCGCCGAGCATAAAATGCATTCCGAATGGGGTGCGATTTCGCCAGAGGTTGCCGCCAAAATCATGGCCACCAAAAAGTCAGGGGGACGCGTTGTTGCGGTGGGGACGACAAGCCTGCGTATTCTGGAAGCCAGCTATGCCGCGCTAGGCCATATTGGTGCATTTACCGGCGAGACGGATATTTTCATTACGCCCGGGTTTGAATTCAATGTAGTCGATATGCTGATGACAAATTTTCATCTGCCAAAATCGACATTACTGATGCTGGTCAGTGCGTTTGCTGGATATGCCCCGATCATGGCCGCCTATGAGCATGCGATTGAACAAGGCTATCGGTTCTTTTCCTATGGCGATGCCTGCCTCTTATCGCATAATCTTTTAGCGCATAATCAACCTGCACAAGCCGAAACGGAATGAAAATGACCGCATTTTCCTATAGTCTGATTGGCACCGATGGCACCGCACGACGAGGCCGCCTGAACACCGCATGGGGTGTTGTCGAAACGCCGGTTTTCATGCCGGTTGGTACCGCCGCCACCGTCAAAGGCATGATGCCTGAGTCGGTGAAATCGACAGGTGCCAGCATCATTCTGGCAAATACCTATCATCTGATGTTGCGGCCAGGCGCCGAACGTGTCGGGCGGCTTGGCGGGGTGCGCAAAATGATGGGCTGGGATGGCCCTTTATTGACCGATTCTGGCGGCTTTCAGGTGATGTCGCTAGGCCCACTTCGCAAGCTGGATGAAGATGGTGTGACCTTTAAATCGCATCTGGACGGTAGCAAGCACCGGCTGACCCCCGAACGATCAACCGAAATTCAGCATCTGCTGGATGCGACGATCACTATGGCTTTTGATGAATGTACGCCATATCCAGCAGAAAAGGCCGTTGCGGCAGAGTCTATGCGGCTGTCAATGCGGTGGGCCAAGCGATCACGCGATGCTTTTGTACCACGCAAAGGCTATGGGCAATTTGGGATCGTGCAAGGGTCGGTTTTTGCCGATTTACGCGCCGAGTCAGTGGCGGCCTTGGCCGATATTGGCTTTGAAGGCTATGCCATTGGCGGTCTGGCCGTGGGCGAAGGGCAAGACGCGATGTTCGAGGCGCTGGAGTTCACCACGCCTTTGATGCAGGCAGACAAGCCGCGCTATCTGATGGGGGTTGGCAAGCCGTCCGATCTGGTTGGCGGGGTGGCACGCGGCGTTGATATGTTCGATTGTGTTCTGCCAACGCGTTCGGGGCGTACCGGGCAGGGCTTTACCCGCCGCGGCGCAATCAATATCAAGAATGCGCGCCATGCCGAAGATAACCGCCCTGTTGATGAGGCCTGTAGCTGTCCGGCCTGTTCGCGGTTTTCGCGCGCCTATCTGCATCATCTGTTCAAAGCCGATGAAGTGCAGGGGCTGATGCTGTTGAGTTGGCATAATATCCAATATTATCAGGATCTGATGGCTGATATGCGGGCGGCAATCGAGGCTGGCACATTTGCGCAATTTGAAAAAACCTTTCATGCTACCCAGAGCCTTGGTGATATAGATCCGCTTGATCCCTAAATCCCGATGGGTGCTGGTAAGGAGTTTTGATGTCAACGCCTGTGGTTTCACATGATATGCACAAGCTGAAAGCATGGTTGCTGGCCGATGCACAGGCGGCAGGCTTTGCCGATGTCGGGATCACAAAAGCCAAGCATTCCGCCCATACCACCGACGGGTTGGCGCAATTTCTGGATGATCATTATGAAGGCGACATGGGCTGGTTGCGCGATACAGCCGATAGGCGCCAGCAACCGCAATCGATGTGGCAAGATGCCCGCACCGCGATTGTTTTGGGGATGAATTATGGCCCTGACCATGATCCAATGGGCAATCTGGATGCGCGGGACAAAGGCAATATTTCGGTCTATGCGCGCGGGCGTGATTATCATGAGGTAATCAAAGGCAAGCTGAAACAACTGGCCGGGCGGCTGGCGGCTAAATCAGGCTGGCAGGTCAAGGTGTTTGTCGATACCGCGCCCTTGATGGAAAAGCCGCTGGGGCAAAGCGCCGGTATTGGCTGGCAAGGCAAACATACGAATCTGGTGTCGCGGACGCATGGGTCATGGCTGTTTTTGGGCACGATCCTGACTGATGGTGAATTGCCCTATGATGACGCGACCAGCGACCATTGCGGAAATTGCACAAATTGCCTTGATATTTGCCCGACAGATGCGTTTCCGGCACCCTATCGGCTGGATGCGCGGCGGTGCATTTCCTATCTGACAATCGAGCATAAAGGCCAGATACCCACAGAATTCAGAGCCGCCATTGGTAACCGTATCTTTGGCTGTGATGATTGTCTGGCGGTGTGTCCGTGGAACAAATTTGCCAAGGCCGCTAACGAAGCCAAACTGACCGCGCGTATGGAAACAACATTACCAGAGCTAGCGGCATTACTGGCACTAGACGAGGCCGGATTTCGTGCGCAATTTGCCGGTACGCCCGTGCGCCGTGCGGGCTATGCACGGTTTATGCGCAATGTGCTGGTCGCGGCAGGCAATAGTGGTACGCCTGAATTGGCGGCGGCGGTGATGCCGCATCTGGACAATGACAGCGCGCTGATACGCGGCATGGCGGTGTGGGCGGTAAAGCAATTATTTTTGGATGATGCGGATGCTTTTGCGCGCCTTAAATCCAGCCATGGTGCGGGCGAACGCGACAAAACGGTGCTGGCCGAATGGGGATAGGGCTGTAGTGCGGGGTGTGTTAATTTTTTTCTAAATCCTCAAGATCCTCTGATGTAAAACTTTTTGTTTG
>NZ_CAXBVX010000032.1:0-19456 GCF_963979125.1 uncultured Candidatus Puniceispirillum sp. | reverse complement strand
CGTTATGGAGGCCTAAATGACAGCACAGATTATTAACCAGCGGCTACAGGCGCTTCGTGCACAGATGGATGCGCATGATATTGATGGTTGGGTGATTGGCCGCGAAGATATGTATCAGGGCGAAGAAGTTCCGGCTGGCGATGAACGTCTCGCCTATGTGTCAGGTTTCACCGGCTCGGCGGGCACCGCTATTGTTTTGGCTGATCGGGCGGCATTGTTCAGCGATGGCCGCTATAGTTTGCAGATGGAAAAACAGACCGATGCCGATGCGTGGTCATGCCATACCATGCCGGATGTTGAAATCGGTGCATGGCTGAAAACGCAGAAACTATCCGGTTTGAAAATTGGTGTGGATGCCCGGCTGATCACCCTTTCTGCCTTTGATAGATTATCGGCTACAATGCGCGAAGCGGGGTTATCGTTGCAAGCGATGATGCAGAATCCTGTTGATATGATATGGCAGGATCGCCCCATATCCGAGGCCAAACCAGCATTTGCAATGGCTGACGAAATAGCTGGCGAAACCATTGCCAGCAAGCTTGATCGGTTGACGGATCGATTGACAGATTTTGGATGTGATGCAGTTTTATTGTCACGTGCTGATGCTGTCAACTGGCTTGCCAATATCCGTGGATATGATCTTGCCTGTACGCCAGTGACTTTGGCATTTGCCCTGTTTCATCGCGAAAATGGTTTGATTATATTGGCAGATCGCCAGCGCATATTGCCAGTTCTCAACGAGCATATGGCGGTGGTGCCGCTGGAACAGCTTGATGAATTGTTGGTACCGCTTGCAGGGTGCGATTTTATGATTGATCCGGCCAGTCTGCCAAAAGCGCTACATGACGTGATTTCAGACAGTGGTGTCAATGTCGTCACGTCACCTTGTCCGGTGACAAAAATGAAAGCGCAGAAAAATCTAGCCGAGCTTGATGGTTTCCGCAAGGCGCATCAGATTGACGGCGTGGCAATGGCCGAGTTTCTGTGCTGGCTAGACCATACCGACGTCACCCAGATGCGGGAAAGTGCACTCGCTGATAAATTACTGTCGATACGCGCGGGTCATCCTGATTTTATAGCATCAAGTTTTGAGACTATTTCAGGCAGTGGTGCGAATGGTGCTATTGTCCATTATCGTGCGGTTGCTGGTCAGGATAGCGTGATCCAGAATGACAGCCTGTATCTGCTGGACTCAGGCGCGCATTACCGCTTTGGCACAACTGACATAACGCGCACCATTCTGATCGGAGAGGCTGACGCTGAAATGCGGCATGCATTTACTGCCGTTTTGCAGGGACATATTGCCTTGGCACGGGCGCATGTACCCCTTGGCACAACTGGACGTCAGCTTGATACGATAGCGCGCACACCTATCTGGTCTGTTGGACTTGATTATGCGCATGGTACGGGGCATGGCGTCGGGCATGTTCTGTCGGTGCATGAAGGGCCTGCCAGCATTTCCAAACGTGGAAGCGTGTCAATATCTGCTGGGATGGTGCTGTCGAACGAGCCCGGCTATTATAAAGCAGGCTCTTGGGGTATTCGCATTGAAAATTTGATTGCGGCTAAGGTAGCGTCACAAGATGGCTTTATCGAATTCGAAACGCTTACTATGGCACCGATTGATCGCCGGTTAATCGACAAAACAATGTTGTCCGAGGCCGACACTGTCTGGGTCGATATATATCATCAATGGGTGCTGTCAAAGATTGGCAGTGATGTGTCCCCACAATGCCAAGCATGGCTTATCAAGGCTTGTGCCCCTTTATGATGATGGCGCGTTGATAAGTGACCGCCATTCCTCTTCACTAAGAACATTGACGCCTAGCTCGGTGGCCTTACGGGCTTTTGATCCGGCATCAGCCCCAGCAACCAGATAATCTGTTTTTGCCGACACCGAACCGGAAACTTTAGCGCCAAGGGCTTCGGCCTTGGCTTTGGCTTCGGCGCGGGATATGCCTGCCAAAGTGCCCGTGAATACGACGGTTTTACCACTGACGGCGCTATCTTCGGATGGTCGCTCAGGTGGTAATATGGACAGTTCGGATGCCAAATCACTTACGATGTGCCGATGTGCGGGATCGCCAAAAAAACGGCTAATATCTGCCGCCATCGCATCACCAATCTGGTCAATATCAACAAGTTCGGCAATCGCTGACGCATGGTCACTCTCACTTTTTTCCGGATCCAGTGCTGACATCATCATATCTAGGTCGCCATAATGCAGTGCCAAAAGCCGCGAGGTTGCCTGACCGACCTGACGGATGCCAAGCGCATAGATAAAGCGTTCAAGTCCAATCTTGCGCCGTGCATTAATTGAGGCAAACAGATTATCAAGTGATTTTTCGCCATAGCCATCCAGCGTGGCCAGATCGTCACGACGGGCTTCAAGTCGGAAGATATCGGCAGGCGTTTTGACCCAGCCAAGTTCAAGAAACTGTTCAATCTGACGCGCGCCCAGCCCTTCAATATCAAATGCATCGCGTGACACGAAATGCTTGAGCTGTTCGATAAGCTGTGCGGCACAAGCCAGACCGCCAGTACATCGGCGAACGGCCTCACCTTCGGGGCGGATAGCGTCAGATTCACAAATTGGACAACGATCCGGAAAGGTGAATATCTGGGCGTCATGGGGGCGTTTTTCGACAAGCACGCGGACGACTTGCGGAATGACATCGCCAGCGCGCTGGATAATGACATGATCGCCGATGCGAATATCTTTTCGATCAATCTCATCTTCATTATGCAAGGTTGCATTTGACACCACGACGCCACCAACAGTGACCGGCGTCAATCGTGCCACAGGTGTTAATGCGCCTGTGCGGCCAACCTGAATATCGATCTTGGTGATTGTCGTTTCGGCTTGTTCGGCTGGAAATTTATGCGCTAGAGCCCAACGTGGTGCCCGCGCAACTTGACCAAGGCGTTCTTGATAATCATGTCGGTCAACTTTATAGACAACACCGTCAATATCATAGCCAAGTGACGCCCGCTCGTTTCCGATGGCGTCATAGGTAGCCAACATTTCACCTAATGTATGGCAATGTTGCGATAATTTATTCACCGAAAAACCAAAGCCACGTAAGGCATGAAGAAATTCAGTATGCGTTGCGGCGACAGGGGCGCTGGCTTCGCCCATTGAATAGGCAAAAAAGGCCAGATTGCGCGATCCGGTAATGCTGGCATCCTTTTGCCGTAACGATCCGGCGGCGGCATTACGTGGATTGGCAAAAATCTTTCCGCCTTTGCGTTCCTGATCGGCGTTCAAAGCCAGAAAATCTTTCCTGTCCATATATATTTCACCGCGCACCTCAAAAATGTCTGGTGGTGTGCCATGTAATGTTTTGGGAATAGCGCTCACGGTGTAAATATTGGCTGTTACATCTTCACCTTCACTACCGTCACCGCGCGTTGCGGCTTGCACCAGATGTCCGTTCTCATAGCGTAAGCTAAGCGACAAACCATCGATCTTTGGCTCGGCGGTAAAGGCAATGTCTTCAGCCTCTCCTAGCGATAGAAACTTCCGAATGCGGGTCACAAAATCAGCAATATCTTCGGCGCTAAAGCCGTTTGATAGCGACAACATTGGTTGTGCGTGCCGTATCTTGCCAAAATTGCCAGAAACAATGGTGCCAACACGCTGGCTGGGGCTGTCGGGACGGATCAGGTCGGGGAACGCCGCTTCAAGGGTATTATTGCGTGTCATCAGCATGTCATAATCGGCATCGGAAATTTCCGGCGCGTCTTCACCATGATATTTGCGGTCATGATATGCAATGCGTTCTGCCAGATGCGCAAGCTCCTGTGCGGCTTCATCAACCGACATTTTGGTGGGGTCATCTGGATGATCGCTTGTCATAACTAACCCTCAAGCAAGGCGGTTGCTGCTGCCCGGGCTTCGGTGGTGACATGCTCACCTGACAGCATCCTTGCTATTTCTTCAGTGCGCGCTTCATGGCTCAGGGTTTCGGTGCCGCTAATAACATTATCACCAGTTACATGCTTGGCTATACGCATATGATTAACCCCACGTGCGGCGACTTGCGGTGAATGGGTGATAACCAGCGTTTGCATATGTTCACCAAGACGGGCAAGGCGTTCACCAACCGCCGCCGCTACGGCGCCGCCAACGCCACTATCGACTTCGTCAAAAATCAGCGTACGCGACGTATTGCTGTCTTCAAGTGCAACCTTTAAGGCCAGCAGAAAACGGGCAAGCTCACCACCAGATGCAATGCGGTCAATCGGACCTTGCGCCATGCCTTTATTGGTGCTGGCTTCAAAGCGCACTTGATCCATACCAAGCGCACCCCATTGGTCTGCGGGTAATGTGATGATTTGTGAGTGAAAGGTTGCACTTTCCAGCTTTAGGGGGGGCAATTCGGCCATAACCGCGCGATCCAGTAAAGCCGCAGCTGATGTGCGGGCTTTGGACACTATTTCGGCCATTTTGGTGTAATAATCACGCCATTCCCGTTCATTATCTGCCAATTCCGCCAACGTACCTGTCGAATCTTCAATCGCCGCTAGACGGCTGGCAAGTTGCTGATGCATCTCGGTCAGTTCATTGACATCACAATTATGTTTACGGGCTTGTTGGCGCAATTCATGCAATCGGTCATCGACAGTCTCAAGCCGGTTCGGGTCTGACTCAAGGCTTGACCCAATCGCGCTGATCTGGCTGATAGCTTCGGATAGTTCGGCATCGGCGCGATTTAGGGCGGCGATGGCATTATCAAGCGTATTACCAGCAAGCGATGCAGATTTTTCAAGCATGGCCATGGCGGTGCCAAGTCTGGCCTGCGCCCCGTTTTCATCAGTCAGCGCATGGTCGGCATGCGCCAATGTTTCACCAATTTTGCCTACATTGGCAAGCATGTCACGTTCACTTAACAATAACGCTTCTTCATCTGGTGCTGGGCTGAGCGTATCAAGTTGATTAACTGCATCTCGAAGCCATTCTTCGTCCGCACGCGCCTGATCCAGTTCAAGTTTGGCAGTGGCCAGATTACGCTTTGACTGCATCCAATGTGTATAGGCATCAGCCAATTTGTCTAACGTTTCCTGATGTCCAGCGGCGCGATCAAGCAGTGTGATATGGCGGCTAACGTCAAGCAAACCACGGCCTTCAAACTGCCCCTGAATTTCAACCAGCAAGTCTCCAGCCTTATGAAGCAAGCCAACTGAAACAGGAACATCATTAATGGTTGCGTTTGACTTGCCATCTGCTTTCAGCCGTCGTCGCAGAATCAATGTATCGTCAATCTCAACGCCAGCGTCATCTAGCACCGCCCAGACCGGATGTGCAGCATTAACATGAAAGCTGGCACTAACCTGCGCTTGCGAGCTACCTTGCCGGATCAGGCCAAAATTCGCACGGCTTCCCAATGCCAGTCCAAGCGCGTCAAGCAAGATTGATTTGCCAGCACCGGTTTCACCTGTCAGCACAGTCAGACCATCTTCAAATTGCAACGTAAGTTGCTCAATTAAGACGATATTGGTGACGGACAAGCTTTGAAGCATGATACGTTAATCGAAGATTTTTACGACGGACTCGGCAGCTCGTTCAAACCAGCCAGCTTCAAGTTCGCGTGCTGGGTTGTCACGCAACTCCAGCAGACGCTTCGTCCATACTGATTGCGGATAATTATAGATTGCAACTTCTTCAATACGCTCTGCTTCGGCAACTAGGCCAAGCGAAAGATAGGCTTCGGTCATGCGATATAGGGCTTCGGGCACCTGATTTGTAGTATTGAAATCTCTAACAACATTTTCAAAACGACGTAAGGCAGCACCGTAATGTTCTTTGCTGAGGTAAAAACGGCCTACCGCCATTTCTTTTCCAGCCAGATGCGAACGTGTCAGGTCAATCTTAAGCGTTGCATCACGAAAATATTCACCTTCGGGGAAACGCCGAACCAATTCTTCAAAAGCTTGCATTGCCAGTTTGGTCATTTCCGCATCTCTTTGCACGTCAACGATCTGTTCGTAATAGCATAGTGCTTTGAGATAATAAGCATATTCGACGCGCTCATCAGCTGGATTTAACTCGACAAAACGATCCAACGATGTGATCGCACGTGGATAGTTATTATCCTGATAAAATGCCCATGCCGCCATTAATTGTGCCCGCACAGCAAGTGACGAATAGGGGTGCTGGCGTTCGACTTCTTCAAATTTTGGGGCGGCTTTCTTGGCATTGCCAGTAAGGGCTGTATTCAGCGCATCATTATATAATTCTTCAACTGGGCGTTCGACCTGTTCCTTTATGTCAGGCGAAGACGAACATCCCGCAACCAGAAATACGGCACTTGCTAGAACGATCAGGGGTATATGCTTTACCAAAACAGGCTCCACTCATAGGCATCGGAGGCATTTGCCACCGTTATTGGGATACAATAGCGACTTGGTACGCAGGTGAAAAGAAGATGTTGTGAAAATTATAATGAGATTATCAGTTTATCATAAATGATAAAAAATCTGGATGTGATTAGCCGGATGGCTGGTTGGCTTAAACAGCCGCGGCGGCGGCAAGTTCGGGGATCACATAGGCCTCGGACTGGCTAGCTACAGCACCATCGCTTACGATCTGAAAAGCGGCCTTATTTTGCCATAGTGCCTTAATCAACATCATGCTAAGCGCATGACCTGGACGTGAGGCTGTGAATTTTCCACGCATTTGAAGGCCAAGCAGATAAAGATCACCAAGACAATCAAGTGCTTTGTGTCGCACAAACTCGCGTTCCATGCGCAAGCCGCCTTCATTTACCACGGTTCCGTTGTCAACAACCACGGCATTATTCAGTGATCCACCAAGTGCCAGACCTGCATTCTGCATGAGATCAACATCGCTTAGCTGGCAAAAGGTACGCGCTGTAGATAGTTCAGCCTCAAAACTGCCATCACAATGGATGTAATGCAGACTTTGTTTGCCAATTGCTGAATCTTCAAAATCGATTTCGACGTCAATTTCTAGTTGATCCGCAGGTTCAATCCGTGCCCACGCACCATTTTCCAGCATGACTTCAACAGGCTGGGTAATCACGATATATTTGCGGCGGACATTAAGTGTCTTTAGGCCAACACGACGAATCGCGTCAATTATTGGCTGACTGCTTCCATCAAGGATTGGGGCTTCACCTGCATCAACTTCGACTATTGCATTATCAAGCCCGATGCCGGCAAAGGCTGCCATGAAATGTTCAATTGTTTCCAGACCAATGCCATCAGCATTGGCAATCCGTGTGCATAAGCGGGCTTGTTCAGCATAATCGGCATGGGCAGGAACTGTTTGCAGACTTTCTTCGACATCCATACGGCGGAATTTGATGCCTGTTCCAGCCGCCGCCGGACAAATAGACGCATGAACAAACCGACCAGAATGAAGAGCAATATCTTCAAACTGTACTGTATTCGCCAGAGTTGTCTGGAATGGCTGGTTTATATACATAGGTTTTTTATTGTCCTGCGCGTTCAATTTATTTAGCCTTTTCAACATTCTTTTTGTTATTTCTAAGATCATAAAAAAGACCCAGATACAACCTACATAGGTACCTGGGTCTCTTCAAATCACATTTGGTTACAGATTGTAGCAATGCAACTAAATGTATGTTTTGCTTAATTCACCTGACGCCGCAAAAACGCAGGAATATCAAGTTCATCATCTGGTTGTTCCAACTGCGCGGCTGGTGCCGGATCAGAAGCTGGTTTAACAACTGCCGATTGCGGAAGGTCCAGAATGGAAGATGTCTTGTCTTCTGGCGCGTTCTTGGATGCCATATTTGGTTCACTTCGCTTCTGTTTGTCCTTTGTGTCGGGCTTTGATGACCATAATTCCGATATCTGCTTTATGATACTGGTTGGCCTAGGCGTCAGCGTTTCGGCAGCCTTTGGCACGCTAGCTTCATCCGGCATGGCGGTTGGTGCCGCCGGAATAAAGGTCTTACGTGGGGCGTCTTCGGCCTTGGCTTTCCCTTCGCTTTCCAGATCAAAACGTGGCATCAAGCGTGATGTCAGCGAGGCTGTATCAGACTTGGCGACATCTCCTTTTGCCGTTTCCTTAGGGGATGTTTCCGAAAGGGCTGTTTCAGTAGGCGCTGTTGCCACCGCATCCTGTGAAGTGTCACTTGCTGCTTCGACCGCGTCGGTAAGCTCTAGCTGGCTCTCGACTGGATCGCTGTTGGCCTGGATACTATTTACCTCGGCAGTATTATCCGTTTCGGATGTCACGTCGGCTACGGATGTGTCCTGTGGTTTGCTATCCATTGGATTTACTGCTTCACCATCAACTTCATTTGTCGCTTCATCGGCTTCCTTGGCAAGCGAATTGATTGACTCACGGATATTTGAAGTACTGGCAGATGATGTATCTGCATCATTTTTTGTGGTCATCTGTGTATTTGCCATTGGATTGGACATTGCACTTGCCATTGCATTCGCCTGCACCGGACTTGTTGTCATAGGTGGTGTCGGCATAGCCATCTGTGCGACCGTTGTTTCGGTTTTAGGCTGGCTTAATGGTGGTCTGGCCTTGGCACTTGCGGCATCAATGCCGGTGGCAACGACAGATACCCGCATGACGCCATCCAGTTTTTCATCAAATGCCGAACCAAAGATGATAACAGCTTCCGGATCGATTTCCTTGCGGATACGATTGGCAGCTTCATCAACTTCAAACAGGGTCATATCCATACCGCCAGTGACATTTATCAATACCGAACGCGCACCTTGCATGGTCGTGTCATCAAGCAGTGGATTATTAATCGCTGCTTCGGCGGCTTGAGTGGCACGGGTTTCGCCTGATGCTTCACCTGTACCCATCATAGCTTTGCCCATTTCACTCATAACGGCACGAATATCGGCAAAATCGAGATTAATCATGCCAGGCTTGATCATCAGGTCGGTAACACCGCAAACGCCTTGATGAAGAACGGTATCTGCCATATGGAACGCATCGGCAAAGGTTGTACGTTCATTTGCAAGCCGGAACAGATTCTGGTTTGGAATAACGATCAGCGTATCGACATAGCCTTGCAGCTCATCAATACCTGCATCGGCAAGCCCCATGCGCCGCTGGCCCTCAAATTCAAAAGGCTTGGTGATAACAGCAACCGTTAATATGCCTGCATCGCGCGCTGCTTTGGCAATCACTGGTGCTGCACCTGTACCGGTACCTCCACCCATGCCAGCAGTGATGAATACCATGTTACAGTCGGCCAGTTCAGCCATGACTTCTTCAAGGCTTTCTTCAGCCGCCGCACGGCCAATTTCTGGTTTAGAACCAGCACCTAGACCTTGTGTAATGGCGCCACCAAGTTGAATTTTTCGGCTTGCAAGGGAATGCGCGAGCGCTTGCCCATCGGTATTTGCAACCAGAAAATCGACACCTTGAAGATCGGCATTGATCATGTTGTTAACAGCATTACAGCCTGCGCCACCAACACCGACGACGGTGATACGTGGACGCAATTCCTGCATAGTTTGTGGAACAGATAGATTGATGGTCATGATAGACTCCCTTCAGTTTGGGTTGGCCTGGAAAAAGCGTGTATAGGCACGCCAAAAAGGGGCAGGGCAGCAACAGGCTGCAACGTCCCGCTATTAAGTTGCGTGTGACTGCGATAAACATTCATAAAGATAGTGATTTTCATATAACCGCTCCTTTCTCACAGATTGTCACGAAGCCACGCACCAATACGTTCAAATGGCCCGTATGACAGGGTGCGTGTCTGTCGGTCTGTCGGGTCATTTTCTTCTAGACGGCTGACATGCATCAGCCCGCCAATAGCTGCGGCAAATTCAGGGCCGCTATTTTCGTCAAGAAGACCATCGACACCTTGGGGCTTTCCAAGAACGACGGTTTTCTGCGTTGAATGGGCATATAAATCGGCAAGGCCGGTAAGCTGGCTGGCCCCACCTGTTAAAAGCAGGCGATTGCCCGCAGCATGGTGCATATGCGCTGTCTGTATGCGTGATGTCAGGAGCTCGATAATTTCTTCGATGCGGGGCCGGATGATTGCGCTTAGCAGATTACGCTCGATGCTTTTACCATCGATTTCGATAGTGTCGCCTTGCGTCGGCATGACGATGTTATCGCTATTACCGTTACGCATGACCTCACTTAATGACGCAGGCGGTGTGCCGCTCAACTCGGTAGGCATGACCGATCCATCAATCGCTTTGATCCGTTCGGCATCGGCAACAGGTAATGACAGGATGCGCGCAATATCTGTTGTAACGCGATGACCGCCAACGGGCACCGTATCGACATAGATCAACTTGCCATGCATGAAAATCGAAATTGATGTTGTGCCGCCGCCCATGTCAATGACGGTGCCGCCAAGGTCACGTTCTTCTTCACCAAGACAGGCAAGTCCGGCGGCGTAACCAGCATGAATGAAACGGTCAACATCCAGATGATTCAGAATCAGTGCTTCACGGAAATTGGCCAGGCTTGTGCGGGCACCGCTGACAATCGTGTAGTCAACCGAAAGCGAACTGCCACGCATGCCGCGTGGGTCGGCAATACCGCGCACCTCGTCAAGGTCATATTGCAGGGTCTGCAAATGCATTGCCTGATGTGTGTCTGGCGTATCGGCATCATTTTCGCGCGCCATCAATCTTTGCATGTCGCGGCGGCGCACAGTCTTGTCAGACAAGGTCAGTGACTGTTTGCCAAGGCGCGAAACGGGCATTCCACCCGGAATAACAACACTCATTGACTGAATCGATGTGCCAGCATCGCGTTCGGCAGCATGAACTGTTTTGCCAATTACGGTGCTTAACTGTTCCAGATTGCTAACTTCGCCATGCCGCATGCCGGCTGACGCATGCATACCCTGTCCCAAAAGCTGGACTTTGTTTTTGCCGTCGGTCTCACCAATCAGGCAGGTGACTTTGGACGATCCAAGATCAAGCACCGCAAATGGTCGGCGTAATGCGCTTTGTTTGTTCCGCAAAATCATGTGCTTTTTCCCTTTCCGCGAACCGGAATATTGGGCTCGACAATTAACTGTTCGGGAATACGCAGATCGATAACGGCCAGATCACGATTGATGATCTGTTTGCGTCTATCCATTACCGCCAAGCGTGACCATGCCTGACGTGGTTCAACTTCAGGAAGGCGAATTTCAATGCCATTGCGCAGGTGAACATCCCATCGGCGTCCTGACTGAAAACTGATTGCCCATACTTCTGCGAATAATTCAGGCTCGGTTTTCAGAACAGACAATATCTTGTCGGCGTGTACTGCTGATCCATTGCCTGCCACAACAGGAAGATGCGTAAAGTCGCTGGCTTTGGCATCATTGATGATAACTCCATGCGCGTCGATAAGCTGATGCCCGGCTACCGTTTGCAAAAGCCCCATCGGCAGGCGCTCACGGATTGAAATACGGATGGTCGATGGCATCCGGCGTTCAACGATCACGTCTTCTACCCAACCAATATCACTGACGCGTTTATGGACAGCATCGATATTTATGCCCAAAATCGGATCGCCAAGGTGTAAATCAGTGGCAGCCATCAAAATGTCTTTGGGCGTGTGCGCGCGGCCACGAACCTGAATATATTGTAAATTAAGTCCGGCCTTGCCTGTAGCCAAAAGCATATCGTTAATCAAACGCTCGCGATCCATGTAACCAAGCGTTGCTGTCGCGGCCAGCGTCAAACCAACAAACCCAAGAAACAGCGTTTTCACCCGGGGCAGGCGGGTCTTGCTGGCAGGCGTCTCACGTCGCAAATTTGTGGCTTTGGCCTTATCTGCAGTCACGGCACTGGGCTTCGATATTAATCGTCGCATTGAGCTGTCTCCAATAGATGATTGACCAGTTCTTCACCTGTCATGCCGACAAAGCGCGCCTGTTCAGGCACCAGTGAGGTAGCTGTCATGCCAGGCTGGGTATTGATTTCCAGCATGAATAGCTGATTGGTTGTATCGTTCCAGCGATAATCAGCACGGATGACACCGCGACATCCAAAGGCACGATAGGCGCGTTCCGCCCAGTCACATGCCTGCAAGGTCACATCTTCGGGAATGTCCGCTGGCAGAACATGTTGTGATCCGCCCGGGGCATATTTGGCGTCAAAGTCATAAAAGCTATTTTCCGAAGTGATTTCGGTAACGCATAAAGCGGTGCCTTCCAGAACCGAAACGGTCAGCTCACGCCCCGGAATAAAGGGTTCGCACAATAATTGGGTATCGGTTTTCCACAGGCTACGTGCTGGTGCCTTGTCACCATCCTTGACTATAACAACACCAAAGCTTGATCCGTCATTAAGCGGCTTTATCACATGCGCTTGCATGGCATTTTCGGGATAAACGTATGTGTCTTCAACCAGTGGCAATGTCGCTGGGACTCTAATGCCACATGTGCTCATGATCATTTTGGCCAGCACCTTGTCCATTGCCAAAGCCGAAGCCACAAGACCGCTATGTGTGTAGGGAATATTCATAATGTTCAAAAGACCCTGAATATTGCCATCTTCACCCACTTGCCCATGCAAGGCGTTAAAGCAACGATCAGGCTTCATTTCTGCCAGCTTTTCGGCAATATCACGATCAACTTCGACTTCGATAGCATCCCAACCAGCCGAACGTGCTGCCTGTCCGCAGAAACTTGCAGACACGCGACTAACTGATGCTTCGGATGTCCAACCGCCCATCAGAACGGCAACGCGACTAGGATGCGCACTCATTGTGATGTCTCCTGATGATTAATGTCGGTAATGGAGCGACCAATACGCCGGATTTCCCAGCGTAATTCAGGGCCGCCAGATGCCAGTACGCGCGCGCGCACGGTTTCGCCAAGGGTTTCGATATCTTCGGCAGTCGCGCCACCATTATTAATCAGGAAATTACAGTGCTTTTCGGATACTTGTGCCGCGCCAACCGATAGCCCGCGACAGCCTGCACGATCAATCTCCTGCCATGCCTTGCCGCCATCCGGATTGGCAAAGGTACTACCACCAGTGCGAACCCCGCGCGGCTGGGCATCGCCGCGGCTGGCAACTATCTCTTTCATACGTGCGCGGATTTCAACAGTGTTTCCGGGGGTCGCTTGCATACTGGCCGATGTGAATATCCAGTCAGCAGGAGCATCGCTATGCCGATAGGCCATACCCATTTCGGTTGGGGTGGCACTGATAGGGTTGCCAGCACGGTCAAAGCCATAGGCGACTGTTGTTATATCCTTGAATTCAGACCCATAGGCACCAGCATTCATGCGTAAACCGCCGCCAACAGTGCCCGGAATACCAATCAGAAATTCAAGCCCGGTTAATCCTGCTTTTGAAGCATAGCGTGCAACCTCGGCATCAAGTGCGCCTGTCTGCGCGGTCACAATCGTGCCGTCATGATGAATGTGATTCATATGGTCGGTTAGCTTGATGATAACCCCGCTAACACCGCCATCGCGTACCAGCAAATTCGATCCGGCCCCAATCGGCAAAATCGGAATATCAACATCGCAATGGGCCAGAAAATGTGACAAATCATCTTCGTCACGCGGGCTGAAAATCACATCAGCCGGACCGCCAACGCCAAACCAAGTATGTGATGACATGGCGTCATGAATGGCGTAATCGCCGCGCACTTTGGGAAGACGTGTAATCAAATCGGTCATGTTGATCTCTCCCGCAATGCGTCAAGTTCGGCTGGCAATGACGCTGCCCAACTGGTGATATCCCCAGCACCAAGGCACATGACAAGATCGCCTTTGTTGGTGCGGCTCAGAATTTCGCGTGCTAACGCCGACTGACTTTCAAGCGCCGCTGGTCCCTTATGTCCATGATCACGAAGCCCTTCGACAAGCGCGGCTTTGTCGAAACCCTCGATTGGTGTTTCTCCGGCGGCATAGACATCGGCAACTAGAACCTCATCAGCGTCATTGAAACATCCGCAGAAATCGGTAAATAGATCAGCCAATCGGCTATAACGATGTGGCTGGACGACAGCGACAAGCTTGTTGCCACCGCACATCATCCGGCCAGCCTGCAAAGCGGCCTTTATTTCGACAGGATGATGCCCGTAATCATCAATGATGGTAACACCTGCGCTGACACCCTTGGTTTCAAACCGGCGGCCAACCCCGCCAAAAATAGCCAGCGTATCTTTGATTTTTTTGGCATCAATATTCATTTCCAGCGCGACTGCAATCGCGGCTAGACAGTTCTGGACATTATGATCGCCCAACATCGGGAACAGCACATCATCGATCCGCTCCATGTCACCAACAAGCCGATCAGACAGCTGAACGTCAAACAGCATATTGCTACCCTCAACCCGCAGATTTGTTGCGCGGACATCGGCATTGGCTGACATACCATAGGTAATAACACGGCGATCTTTGATATGTGCCATCATGCGTTGCACAGCAGGATGGTCAATGCACAGTGTGGCAAATCCATAAAAGGGTATAGACGAAACAAAATTCAGAAAGGCGGTTTCAAGCGCTTCAAAACTACCATGATGATCAAGATGTTCGGGATCGATATTGGTAACCACGGCGACTGTAGGTTTTAGTTTGGCAAAAGAGCCGTCACTTTCGTCGGCTTCGACAACCATCCATTTGCCTTTGCCAAGTCGGGCATTGCTACCCCAGCCAGTAATAATGCCACCATTGATAACAGTTGGGTCAATCTGTGCGCCATCTAACAAGGTCGCAACCAGTGATGTCGTTGTGGTTTTGCCATGCGTTCCGGCAACGGCAACTGACCAGCGCAAACGCATCAATTCACCCAGCATTTCGGCGCGATGCACAATCGGCAGAAACCGCGCCCGTGCTTCAACCACTTCTGGATTGTCAGCTTTAATCGCTGTTGATGTCACAATCAAAGATGCGTCCCCCACATTTTCGGCATTTTGACCAATCATCACCGGAATGCCTTGCGCGCGCAGACGTTTCACATTGGCATTTTCCGACATGTCACTGCCTTGAACCGAATATCCAAGCTCGAATAGGATTTCGGCGATGCCGCTCATACCGATGCCACCGATGCCGGTGAAATGCATTGTGCCGATGGATAGAGGTAACTCGCTCATATCGCAGCTCCCTGATTAGATGATGCGGAAGCGGAAAATGTCTTTCCATTGACACAGGCTTCGACCATATCGGCGATGTTGGCTGCCGCGTCTGGTTTGGATAGCTGTTTGGCCTTGCTGGCCATATCAGCACGCAAGCCTTGGTCACCAAGTAAATCTGCCAGATGCGTCGCTAAATTTTTGGCATCAAGACCAACTTCGGCAAGGCATAGGCCACCGCCCAGATTATGCATCTGCATGGCGTTTTGTGTTTGGTGGTCATCCATGGCATGCGGAAACGGAATGAAAATTGTTGGCGCGCCTAATGCGGCCAGCTCGGCAACCGATGAAGCGCCCGCCCGACTGATAACCAGGTCGCTTTGGCGAATATGGGCGGCGATATCGGCAAAGAAAGGTGCGATCGTGGCGCTAACGCCCATATTGGCGTAAACAGCGTCTAATGTCTCAATCTGATCAATGCGGGCTTGTTGCGTTATGGCCAGACGCTTTTTCAGGGCTTCAGGTAGCAACCCGATGGCCGTAGGTACAAGTGTGGCAAAAATAGCCGCGCCCTGCGATCCGCCAAACACGGCCAGATGCAGTTTGTCATGCGCTTGTCTGGCGGCTGGCTTTTGTGTTTTGCTGGAAATGCTGTCCTGATGAAACGCATCACGCACCGGCATGCCGGTGACTTTGACATGTATATTATCAGGTAGATTTCGTGTGCCGTCCCAGCTTAGTGCCAGATTACCAGCGCGGCGTGCCAGCAGATGGTTAGCTCGCCCTAAAAACGCATTCTGCTCATGCAGAATACTTGGTATGCGCAATAACCCACCTGCAAATAACGGCGCAAAGGATGGGTAGCCGCCAAAACCGATAATGGCAGCTGGGCGGCGCAAACAGAAATGAAGCAGACATTGCGCGGCGCCAAAGCCAAGCTTGAAAAGCGCGTTCACGCGGCGGATGATCCCGCGCTGGAATGGCGAAGCGCTGGCAATCATTGTGATGCCAAGCGCGGCTGATGATGCGTCCAGATGGCTGGCATTAGCGATTTTTGCACCGCGTCTATCGGTGAAAAGCTGTGTGCGATAACCACGGGCGCTCAGCGTCTCGGCAACTGCCATTGCTGGAAAAACATGCCCGCCAGTGCCACCTGCGGCAAGACAGATCAAGGGCTTGTTTGGCGCAGCAAGGCGGGTCATAGCTGATCCCCCCGTGCAAAACTATCTGCCGCCGTCCGCTTGCGGGTAAGCGCTAGAATCAATCCCATCGTCAGACTGCTGGCAAGCAGCGATGATCCGCCATAGCTGATAAAGGGCAAGGTCATGCCTTTGGTAGGAATAAGATCGACCGAAGATGCCATATGGATGCATGCCTGTACGCCAAACTGCATAACCAGACTAGAGGCCGCAATAAGACAGAACAGGCCTTCGCCTGACATCGCGCGGGTAAATCCACGCAGAACAATAAACGCATAAAGTCCCAGCAGAATCAGACATGCAATGGCACCATATTCTTCGGCAGCAACAGCAAAAATAAAATCTGAATGGGCATCAGGCAGGTTCAGCTTCACCCGCCCATCGCCAGGGCCAACACCAAAGAAGCCGCCTTCGGCAAAGCTTTCACGCGCCCGATCAACCTGCCATGATCCTCCATCAAGGAATTTTTCCACTCTTTTTTGCACATGATCTAGATTTTGATAGGCGATATAAAAGGCGATAGGCGCTAGGGCGACAGCACCAATAACGAATAACAGCGGCATGCCGGCCAAAAACATCTGAAAGCCCCATGTCAGCGTAATCACAACAGTCATGCCGATATCAGGTTGTAAAACCAGAATAGTCACAAGTATCGCCAGCAATCCGGTCGAATAAGCCCAGCCCGGAAAATCCTGTCCTTCACGCCACAAGGTCAATAACCAGGCTGAAACAATGGCAAATAACGGTTTGGCAAATTCTGACGGTTGCAGATTAAAGCCTGCAATCGATATCCAGCGTGTTGCACCCTTGATTTCGCTACCAGCGACAATCGCTAGAACCATCAACCCAATGACGCCGATCATGCCAATAAGGGCTAGCGCCCGTATTGGTCGCGGCTCTAGCAGGGAAACCCCGAAAATTATGGCTACTGCAGGTAACAGATACATCACCTGACGCACAATGAAATGCTGCGATGGCAAATTGATAAGATTAGCCACAGCAGGCCCCGCCGCCATCACCAGCAAGGTGCCAACAACCATCAGAATTAAGGCGCAGGCAAGTAACCAGCGATCAACAGTCCACCACCATACCCCGACAAGCGAGCGATCTGTGCGATCAAGCATGAGCACCTCCCACAAAGCTGGAAGGTGTGGCGCAAAGTGTGGCGGCTAATGCGGCAAAAGCATCACCGCGAGCTTCAAAACTGTCAAATTGGTCAAAGGATGCGGCCGCAGGTGATAGCAGAATATGTGCCGCACTTGTTGCGCTTTGGGCATCGGCAAAGGCGGCATATGTCGCACTGTTCAGGTCATGATGGATCTCAGTGGTGCATTTACCAGCAAGCTGGGTCGCAAACAGATCAGCAGAAGCGCCAATCAGATAGGCTTTTTTGACCGCGCCAAGGGCGTTGCCAGCCGCGCCAACACCGTCATCCTTGGCCAAGCCGCCAGCAATCCAGTAAATACTGTCAAAAGCCATAAGCGCTTTGGCCGCGGCAACGCCATTAGTTGCTTTTGAATCATTGATAAAGCCGATATGCCCGATCTGTCCCACAGGTTGCAGACGATGCGGCAGACCAGCAAAAGACGCCATCCCCGCATCAATTATGCTCTCTTCATAGCCGATCATACGCATGACAGTCGCCATGGTGGCGGCATTGTGGGCATTATGCACCCCTTTGAGGGCAGGGGATGCGTCGCGGCCTTTGGGTGCTTCGGACGCCGTGACTGTTGTCACCGTTACCTTGTCGGCGACTGGCACGGTGGCAAAATCACGCATATAATCATCGTCACTGCCCAGAATGACATGGCCACCAGCGCGTGTGGCCGTAACCATCAGCCGCTTGGCCGCGACATAACCATCCATGCCGCCATGCCGATCAAGATGATCTGGCGTTATATTCAGCACGACACCAAAATCAGGCGCCAGAGATGGCGTCGTTTCAAGCTGATAGGATGACAGTTCGAGAATGATATAACCACCGGTGCCGGGGTCTTTCAGCGAACAGGCGGCATCTCCAATATTACCCCCGACAGCGACCTTTGCGCCAGCCTTGGTCAGACAATGGCCAAGTAGCGCGGTACAGGTTGATTTCCCGTTGGTGCCGGTAATGGCAATCAAAGTAGCGTCACTTTTGGCGCGCAAGGCCAGCTCGACTTCGCTGATGATGGGAATGCCAAATGTGGTGGCTTTGGCCGCCGCTGGATGCGGCTTGGGATACAGATGCGGAATGCCGGGGCTAATCACCACCGCATCCAGTTCATCCCATGGCCAGTCTTGCCAGCCCTGCCAGATAAAATTACTGCTGCTGCATCCAGACGGCGTATCTTTAGCGGCTTTATCGTCATGGGCATATGCAACCGCACCTGACGCCGCCAGTGCGCGGGCAGCCGCAATGCCGGAACGACCAAGGCCTAAAAGCCCTATGCGTTGTCCTGACATGTTGTGCGGTATCATCATCCCTATCCCCTAACGCAGCTTCAATGATGACAGCCCGGCGATGCCAAGCATGAAAGCAATGATCCAGAAGCGGATGACGATGGTTGATTCTGCCCAGCCTTTTTTCTCGAAATGATGATGCAGGGGCGCCATCAGGAAAATCCGCTTGCCGGTGAGTTTGAATGAAGCAACTTGCAAAATGACCGATGCTGTTTCGAGTACAAAAAGACCGCCAGCAATGGCCAGAACAAGCTCATGTCTGGTGGCTACCGAAATCGCACCAAGCGCGCCGCCAAGTGCCAGCGAACCTGTATCGCCCATGAACACGCGGGCAGGGGGGGCGTTAAACCATAAAAAGCCTAGGCCAGATCCAATAAGCGCACCGCACATAACGGCCAGTTCACCTGTGCCAGGTATGTAATTGATTTGCAGATAGCTGGCAAAATTCACGTTACCAGACAGATAGGCGATCAAGGTAAAACAGCCCGCTACGATCATCACCGGAACAATGGCAAGGCCATCAAGCCCATCTGTCAGATTCACCGCATTCGATGCCCCGACAATCACGATCATGGCAAAAGGCACATAGAACAGCCCAAGCCCAACAATTGTATCTTTCAGAAAGGGCACCGAAACACCATAGCGAACGTCACTTGGTGAAAGTTGAATGAAGATTAACGTGGCAAAGAAACCAACAATAAGCTGAAGCCCCATCTTCATGCGCGCTGACATGCCCTGATGCGAACGGCGCCGCAATTTCATCCAGTCATCAACACTTCCAATCGCGCCAAGGACAAGC